>JBMTCD010000006.1:0-36864 GCA_049430545.1 Luteolibacter sp. | reverse complement strand
GCCGCCGATGGTTCCGCGCGAGCGGCCGTCCTGGTTGCGCAGGCCGGCGGCCACGGCGTTGGCGAGCAGCTTGCGGTCCACGCCGGCGAGCGATATCCTGAGCATCTGGCCGAAGACGATATAGGTCAGGTAGCGTTGTTCCATCCCGCGGGGGTCGGCGGTGGTGGGGCCTTTGGCGAGGCGTTCGAGCAATTCCGGCAGCGCGGCCATGCCGTGGTTTCCGGTGGCGGCGATGGCCTCGGCGGCCTTGATGCGCAGCCACAGGTCATTGTGGGAGAGTTTGGCGCGGAGCGCCGGAATTGCTGGGGCGGCGTCGGTTTTGAGCATGGCGAGCGCCTGGCAGGCACCGAGCCGCGCTTCGAGGCTGGGCGATTCAAGCATGGCGATCAACTCCCTGACCGGCGAGTCGTCTTTGCGGCGGGCGAGCGCCGCGGCGGCGCGCTCGCGGACGACCGGCGACCAGCTGGCAAGACGTTTCATGAGTTCCTCGCGGGAGAGGCTGTCGTAATAACTGTTGCGATCCTTGTTGGACCACCCGCGGCCGTCGGCGATGAGCGCTTGGGCGGCGGCGGCATCGAGTTGTGGCGTGGTGGCCGGGCGTTTGCCGGTGAGATAAATCTTTTTCAGCGGCATCGCATAGGCGAGCAGATAGCCGCCGGTGGCATCCCAGCCGCGGGTGCTGTCGGGTGCCGGCTGCGGTGGCCCCTGATGCGGGAAACTGCCGTCCCAACTCCGCGCGAAGTCGAAATACCATGCGCCGAATTCCTTCATCCACGCGCCGGTGGCGTGCGGGCCGGACTGCGCCACGGCGGGCATCGACCACAGGATATTCCAGAAATTTCCGGTGTGTCCGGCATCGCGCTCGGCACCGTGCGAGGCCACGCTCATGCGGGAGAAGAACTCCGCGCCCTTTTTCTCGCCCATCAGATTGAACAACACCGAGGCCATGCCGCACTTGCCGTTGTCCTCATGGGTCTGGATCCACGGGTTGTGATCGCCGTAGGGCACCGCGCCCTTGCCGATGTAGAAGCGCAGGAGCTTGGCACTGCGTTCGATGGCTTCGGAAACCTGTGGGTCGTCCACGCCGGCGGCGCGTGCCATGACCAACGAGGTGGTGAGCGGGACGCCGGGGGCGTTCATCATGCCATAGCCGACGAGGCGGCCATCCGTTCCGGCGAACTTGTGCCCCCAGGAGCCGACGATGCTCTGGCCCTTGGCGGCTTCCAGTGCGAGGCGGCTGAGTCCCGGCATGACGGACTCGTCGCCCGTCGCCATCTTGTATTCGGCGAGCAACATGATGACATAGCCATAATACCAGGTGGCCATCGAATCGGCGGAATATTGCGACGCCCATTCCGCCTCGCGTTTGACCAGTGGCAGGTAGGCGGGGTCGCCGCTGGCGAGAAGGGCGAGCGCGTTGAGCGAGCGGGTGATCGGGCTCTGGCTTTTGGGGTAGCCAGGCTCATGCATGCGCTCCGCAAGCGCCTTGCAGCCCTTTTGCAGGATGCGTGCGGACTTCGGGCAATCGTAAGGCGCGGTGGCGCTGTAGTCGCCGAGCACCGGCAGGATCACGGTGACTTCGGAGGTTTTCCCGTCGCGCCAGCGGGTGAGCGCCATTTTTCCGCCACCGGCCACGGACTCGGCAGCGGTGAGCGCATTTCCGAATTCGGTGCGCGGGTCACGGGAAAACGGCTTGCCGGCCACGCCGAGGATCACATCGCCGGTTTCAAGCACGCCGTCGGCGGGAGAACCTTTGTGGACCTTGGTGATGCAAATCTGGCGGGCATCGGTGGTGGTGAGGCGGTCGGAATGGATCCAACCGCGGGCACCGGTGGCACCGAGGTTCCAATCGTGGGTCGCCTTTTCCGGAATGGAGCCACCTTGGGTGAAATCCGGATTCTCGGTTTGCTTGCCGCGCGGGGCGGCGGAGCAGGGGACCAACAGCGCGAGTGAAAGCGCGAGCTGTGGCAACATGACGCAGGGGCGGGAATGGCGGTTCATGGCGATGCTTGGGTTTGGCCGCCGGCCCTCTGCAGGGAGTGGGCGGAAGCCGTTTCCACGGCGGGCGAATTACGACGGCCGGCAAGCGGAAATTTCCCGCGTCACGGCTGGTTCTTGCGCTGTGGGCGCAGCCGCAGGGTCACCTTGGTGCCGATCTCGGGCAGTTTGTTGCCATTCGCCTGCCAGGCGAGCGCCTCGTTCGCATTGTCGTGGAAACCGGGCAGGCAGAGCAATTCGTCGCCGAAGGTGGCCAGGGAGATCACGCTGCCGCTTTGGTCGGCCACGTAGATTTTCGGTCCATCGCCGTCGCTGTAGAGCACGGAGCCGGCGAAGACGAAGGTATGGGTGTGGAATTTCTCATCTTCACCCGGCTTCTTCGGTTCCACGTTGGCGTCATGGTGATCGGCGGCGACGATGAACTCGTTGATCGGGTGCTCCTTGGAGGCGTCCTCTTCGAAAACCAGGTGGATGTCCACCGGATGGCCGCGCGGCGGCAGATGGACGAAGCGCGGTTCGTCACCTTCGATGACCCGTTGTGTCGCCGGGTTTCCCGGCTGGGCGCCGAGCAGCAGGAGGGCGGTGTGGATGTGGCTGGGTTTCGCCTTCACCATGAGGATGGATTCGTGCTCCTTGGTGTCCTTGGTGCAGGCGATGAGTTCCAGCAGGCCGGATTGCTGCGAGATTTCCGCATCCACGTCCACGGACCATTCCTTGACGTTGATCTTGATGCCGGGCAGCTCGAGTTTTTCGAGCGCGGCCTGGAGTTCTCCGGGGTTCTCTTTGGCCGCATCCGCGGGTTGTTCCGCGGGCGAGGGCTTGCCGGGTGGAGTGGTGGAAGTCTCCTCCGCCATGAGGTGGGTGGAAACAATCATGGCGGAAACCGCGGTGGATATCAGTGGATGGCGCATGGTCTTGACGGCTCAAGTTGGCACATCCGCATCCCAATGCCACCACAAATCCGCCCGCCGTTTGCGCAGGTCTGGTTCAATGCCGCGAGGTGCGGCGCAGTGTCCGGTCGTGCAGGCGCGCCATCGCCAGCACGGCGAACAGCGCGCCGCAGAGCGCGAGGAACATGTCCCACTGAGTGTCCCAGCCGTCGCCCTGGGTGCCGAGGAAGGATTCGGCGGCTTCTTCCGAAATCAGCGCCGCCGCCCATTCCAGCAGTTCGTAGGAGGCGCTGATGGCCAGTGCGACGCAGACCACGCAAAAGCCAAGCCAGCCGCGGTGGCTGACCACCCGGATGCGGATGAAAATTTCCCGGCAGATCATCGCTGGCACGAATCCCTGCATCAGGTGGCCCAGGCGGTCGTAGTGGTTGCGCTGCCAGCCGAACCAGTCGGAAACCCGGCTCCCCGCCGGCACGAGCGCGTAGGTGTAATGCCCGCCCACCGCCAGCAACGCCATGTGCAGGCCGATCAGCAGGGTGACCATCCAGGTGAAGCGCCAGCCGCGCGACTGCGCGATGAACAACGCGGCGAAACCAAGGAACACCGGCGCGGTTTCCAGCCACCATGTGAGCCGGTCGTATGGTTCCCACGCCGACCACGCCAACACCGGGGCGATGGCGGTGAGCAAGAGGATGTTGGGGTGGGTTTTCATGGAGGCCCCAGCACCTTCGGCGGGCTGGCGTTGCCGTAGCGGTCGAGCGCGGTCACGGCGATGGCATCGGCGCGCGGGATGCTCAGGCTGCCGGCCCGCGACGGGGCGATGCGCACGGTGTGCCATGAGCGGCCGTTGCGTGCCTGGATCGCGACGCGTGCGGTGTTGGCGCAGGGTTGCCAGCGGATGGAGGTTTTCCCGCCGTCCAGCATCGCGCCCACGCCGGGCGATTCGGGGGCGCGCTTGGTGATCCACGGCATCGGCGGCACCGCGGCGGGCTGGGTGTAGGTGGCGGCGAGCCGCTGGACGATGCCGTCGCGATTGGTCATCAGGCTGTTGACACTCCAGTGGATGTGTCCGTGCCAATTGCGGCCGACTTTGCGAGTGAGGTCGATCTGGTTGGTGATCTCGGAAGCGGGGCGGCCGGGGTCGTCGGACGACTTGATGCGCGAGGTGGCGATGCCCGGCCAGACCGGCCGGTTGCCCTGGTCGCGCCACCATTCGAGCAGTTTGGGAAAACTCTGCTTCTGCGGCGAGATCCGCCAATACAACTGCGGCGCGAGGTAATCGACCCAGCCCTTCACCAGCCATTTGCGCGAATCGCCGGCAAGATGGTCGTAGCTGTCGAGGCTCGCCTCTATGCCGGACGGCACGCCCGGCCGCCAGATGCCGAACGGGCTGATGCCCACGCGAACCCAGGGTTTTTCCTTTTTCACCGAGGAATACAGACTGCTGACGAATTGATCGACGAAGGCCCGGCGCTGCGCCGGCGTTTTGCCGTCGGGAAATTTCAAGCCGCCTTTCGGATAGGGGTAGAAATAATCGTCGAGATGCACGCCATCGATATCATATCTGCGCACCACATCCATGATGACGCGCAGCGAATGGGCGGCCGTCTCCGGATGAGCGGGATCGAGCCATTTCATGTCGCCGTAGCGTTTGGTGATATGCGGCTTGGAACGGGTGACGTGGTTCGATGAAACCTGCTGCGAGGTGTTGGAAAGCGCGCGGTAGGGATTGAACCAGGCATGCACCTCGATGCCGCGCGCGTGCGCCTCGCGGATCCAGAATGCCAGCGGATCATAGCCCGGCGAGCGGCCCATCGTGCCGGTGAGCCACGGGCTCCACGGCTCGAGCGGGGATTGATAGACGGCGTCGCACTGCGGCCGCACCTGGAACATCACGGCGTTCATTTTGAGCGACACCAGGCGCTCGAGGATGGCGCGCGCCTGCGCCTGTTGCGATGCGGCGCTCTGGCCTTTGGACGACGGCCAGTCGATGTTGTAAATGGTGGCCACCCATGCGCCGCGGAACTCGCGCGCCAGTGCCGGCGGGCGCTCGTTGGCCGGCTTGTAGGATTGCGCGGCGGCGGGAAATGCCAACACGAGAAAAACGATCAACTGGCGCATCATCATGTGCCGCCATGATGCCGCAAGACCGGCCGGCCCGCAAGCGCCCATGGCGATTCCCATTCCATGTTGCACGAGACCATCCCGCCGCTAGCCTGACCCCAGAGTGATTGAAGTGCGATTCCAACGCGGCCTCTACCTTCCCGAGTGCGACCTCTGGCTCGATCCCTGGGACGCGAAGCCGCGGGCCTTCGTTTCGCACGGCCATGCCGATCACTTCGCGCGCCACTCGCAGGTCATTTGCTCGGAAAGCTCCGCCGCAGTGCTGCGCGCGCGTTTCCGCGTGGCGGCGGAACGGCTCGCCCCGCTGCCGTTCCAAGTGCCGGAAACCATCGACGGCTTCCGCATCCGGCTGCTTCCCGCCGGCCATGCACTCGGCTCGGCGATGATCCACATCACGCGCTTGAGCGACCAATCGACGCTGCTTTACACCGGCGACTTCAAGACCCGGCGGGCGCGGGTGGCCGAGCCGGCGGTGTTCACAACCGCCGACACGCTGATCCTCGAAACGACCTTCGGCCTGCCGTCGCTCGCGTTTCCGCCGCAAATGGAAATCGAGGCGGCGGTGATGGCTTTCGTGAAAGATGCCTTCGCCGATGGCGAAACGCCGGTGCTGCTCGGTTATTCGTTCGGCAAGGCCCAGGAGGCGCTGGCCCTTCTGACAGAGCACGGCCTGCCCGTGCTGCTGCATCCGGCGGTCGCCGAAATGACGCGCATCTGCCGCGAGGCCGGTGCCGCCCTGCCCGAGCCGGTGGTTCTCGAGGATGGCGCCTCCGTTCCGCCCGGCCACGCCGTGATCGCCCCGCCGCATGCCTTGCGTGCCAAGCTCATCCGCGGATTGAAAAACACCCGCAGCGCCATGCTCAGCGGCTGGGCGCTGCAACCCGGCGCGACCTACCGCTACCGCGTCGATGAGGCGATCCCGATGTCCGACCACGCCGACCACCCGGGCCTGCTCGAATGCCTCCAGCGCGTGCGCCCGCGCCGCGTGCTCACCGTGCACGGCTACGCCCGCGAATTCGCCGCCGAACTCCGCGCCCGCGGCATCGACGCATGGTCCGCTGCCGGTGGCGACCAGCTCGAATTCGCGCCCGTCCTCGCCTCCCACGCCAAGGTACCCACCACCGCGCCGCGCCACACGCGTCCGGCCTGTGCGCTGGCGGATTTCGGCGACGTCTGCCGCCGCGTCGGCGAAACCCGCAGCCGGCTCGCGAAAATCGAATCTCTATCCGCCTATCTCGCCAGCTTGGAAACCACCGACGATCTCCGCCTCGCTGCCTTCTGGCTGAGCGGCGAGGCCCTGCCGCGTCGCGCCGGCCGGCGCAGCCTGCATGTCGGTCCGGCCATGCTGCGCCGTGCATTGCTCGCGCTGCCGGGCAGCCGGGAAGACCGCTACCGGGAAATTTCCACCAGCCAGAACGACTCCGCCCGCACCGCCCGGCTGGTGCTGCAGGAACTCTCGCCGAATCCCGAGCCGCTCGACCTTTCCGGACTGCAACGGTTTTTCCTCACCCTCGCGGAGACCTCCGGCTCCATCGCCCGAATCGAAATGCTCAGCCAGCGTCTCCGCACCCTGCATCCGGTCGAGGCCGAGACACTGGTGAAACTGCTCACCGGCGACCTCCGCATCGGCCTGCGCGAAGGACTCGTCGAGGAAGCCGTGGCCGCCGCCTTCAAGGCCGACCCCGCCGCCGTGCGCCAGGCCCACATGCTCACCGGCGACATTGGCGAAACCGCGCTGCTCGCCCGCGACGGCCGCCTCGACGAAGCCGCGCTGCGGCCGCTGGTGCCGGTGAAATGCATGCTTGCCAGCCCCTTGGAGCGAATGGAGACAACACATGACTCCACCAACCGCTTCGCGCCCATCCCGTTTCCTCCCCCGTTCTGGCTCGAGCCGAAATTCGACGGCATCCGCGCCCAGCTCCACAAGCACGGCACGCAGGCCGCCCTCTTCTCGCGCGACCTCCGCCCGCTCGATGCCGAGTTCCCCGAACTGCTCCGCGCCGCGCTGCATGTCCCCGGCGACTTCATTCTCGATGGCGAGGTCATCGCCTACGCCGAGGGCCGCAAGCTCGGTTTCGCCGATCTCCAGAAGCGCCTCGGCCGCAAAACCGCCGAGGGCGACCTGTTTCTCGCCGCCAGCGAGGGCGCGGCATCCATTCCGCTGCGCTTCGTCGCCTTCGACATGCTGTGGAAAAATGGCGCCGACCTGACCGCGCTCCCTCTAACAGAACGTCGCGCCGCGCTCGAAGCGCTCGATCTTTGCGCACCCATGGAAACCATCCCCCGCTTCCATGCCGGGAGCGCCGTGGAAACCGACGCGCGTTTCAACCAAGCCATCCGCGACGGCCACGAGGGCCTCATCGCCAAGGATCCCGCCAGCCCCTACGCCCCCGGCCGGCGCGGCCGCGCGTGGCTCAAGCTCAAGGGCGTGATGCCCACACTCGATTGCGTCGTCACCCTTGCCGAGCAGGGCCACGGCAAGCGCTCGCACGTCCTCTCCGACTACACCTTCGCCCTGCGCGACGAGACCAGCGGCGCGCTGCGCGTCATCGGCAAGGCCTACAGCGGCCTCACCGACGACGAGATCGAGGAACTCACCGAGCACTTCAAGCGCCACACCCTGCGCAAGGAGCGCCGCAAGCACCACGTCGAGCCGAACGTCGTGCTCGAGATCGCCTTCGATGCCATCCGCCCGTCCAGCCGCCACGACTCCGGCCTCGCCCTGCGCTTCCCCCGCATCAAGGCAATCCGCCGCGACAAGACGCCAGCGGAAATCGACACCCTGCAAACCGCCCGCAAGCTGCTGGGGTGACATCGGGCAGGGTGCCTGACCAGCACCTTGTGGCGGCATGAGGTTTCCCATCGATGCCCACCTGCCGCCCGGCCTGCGCGATGTGTTCGCGGCTGCCGGTCACGATGCCATCCACACAATTGATCTGCCGGACAGAAACGCCACACGCGATTGAATCCTGAACACCGTGCTTCCAATCCACATGAGAAGCAGGATTCCCGATGCCCCGCGGGCAAGCGCAAGCGCCCGCCGCGGCGAAATCCATGAAACGACATGGCGAAAGGACGCGTCCGTGCGGCTTTCCGAACCGGTGGAGGTGGACATGGCGGGAAAAGAAAAAAACCAGCGATAGAAAAATGGATCGTCGACTTTATTGTATCAAGACACACATATTGATCCATGAATAACCCAAAGGCCTTCTCGCCCCCCATCCTGGCCGCTTTCTTGCTGACACTGTTTCCTGTGAATTCCGCCTCCGCCCAGGCGGCACCCACGAAGGAAACCGAGGTCCGCGACCTTTCCGAAACGCCGATCCGCAAAGTCGGCGCGAGCATCCATTTCAACACGCCGGGCTGGAACAGCAGCGAGCGCAAGGCGGGCGGCCCGGCGGTGGCGGTCCATTTCAGCGGCCCGGCCGCGCCGATCGAGCAGATGGGAAAAAAGGTCGAGCCGGGGCTGGTGCGGATGGACCCCGAGGTGCAGGGCGAGTGGAAATGGGCGGACTCGAAACGGCTCGAGTTCTTCCCCGCGGCCGGCTGGCTGCCGCCGGGAAGTTATCGGTTCCAGGCGAGGGACGGACTGCTGGCGGACGACTGCCAACTCGCGGAGAACACGCATTTCGACAAATTTCGCACCGCGCCGAAGCTCACGGCGAGCTTCGGGAACCGGGATTATTACATCGATCCCGCCACGCCCGGCCTGCAGCAGCTGACGACCACGGTGACATTCTCCCAGCCGGTCGCGCTGGAAGAGGCGCGGCGGCGATTCTCGGTGGCGAGCGTGACGGGCATCGAGATTTTCCAAGCCGGCAGCGAGGCGCAAATTTTGCCCGAGCCGGAGGACCCGCGCCGGTTTTACCTGCGCTCGCCGCTGATGAAGCCCGGCGAAAAGGAGGACCTCATCCTGTTCAACTTCGCCGCCGGCATGATGGCCGCGACAGGCGGCGAGCCGACCGAGGAGGATCTCCAGACCAAGCTCACCGCCTACAGCCGCGACTCGCTTTTCTTCATCGATTCGGTCGGCAGCATGCTGCGCAAGACCGCGGACGGCGAACCCGAGCAGGCGCTGCTCGTGCAGCTCAGCATCCCGGCCATGCCCGCTTCCGTCGCGCAATCCGTCCAGGCATGGATGCTCCCGCCCGAGGAGCGCGACGAATACGGAAACCTGAAACAATGGACCAAGGAGAACGTCGGCGACGAGGTGCTGGCGAAATCGCGCAGGATGGAACTGGAATTGATGGTCGATCCGGACGCGCCGCCGATGCAGCCGGGGCTCGTTTTTCGTGTCCCGCGGCAGCCGGGCGGCAAGGTGTTCGTCAAGTTGCCAAAGGAAACCGCCGGGCCGGGCGGCTTCGTGACGCCGGAGGAATACCGCGAGGTCACCACCCTGGTGTCGATCCCGCGCCAGGCGGAATTGATGGGGAACGGCGGGCTGCTCGCGCTCAATGGCGAGCGCAAGATCAGCGTGCAATCGCGCGGCATCGACCACCTCCGCTACACCGTGGCACGGGTGAAATCGGACCGGATCAACCATCTGGTCAGCCAGACGCGCGGCAGTTTCCAGTCGCCCTATTTCCTCGGTGATCTCGGATTCGAGGATCTTTCGGATTATGAACAAACGGTCCAGGCGATCGCCAGACAGGATGAGTATGCGGTCAACTACTCGTCCTTCGACTTTGCGCCGCTGGTCGATTTCCCGCAGCCCGGTGGGAAGAACGGCCGCGGCCTGTTTTATCTAACCGTCGAAGGCGTGCGCCCCAGGACGCCGGACGACGGCAAAGTGGCGGAGGAATCGCCGGATCGCGAATGGCTGCCGCTGACCCCCGTGGATGGTTCTGGCGATGACGATTCCTATCGCTACGAATCCGGCGCCAACTACCCGACCGGCGACCGGATGCGGGACGAACGTTTCATCCTGGTCACCGACCTCGGATTGATCATGAAGGAGGCGGCGGATGGCAGCCGCTCGATTTTCGTGCAGTCGTTCAGCGCGCGCGGCCCGGTGGATGGAGTGAAACTGTCCGTCCTCGCGAAAAACGGCAAAGTGCTGAAGACCGCGACCACCGATGCCACGGGCATGGCCGCCATTCCCTCGCTGCGCGGGCTTGAGCGCGAACTCCTGCCGGTGGCGTTGGTGGCCAGCAAGGGCGATGATCTCGCCTTCATCCCGTGGGCGAAGAGCGAGCGGCTGTTGGACAGCTCGCGCTACGATGTCGGCGGCGTGCGCTACAGCGAGACCGCCGCGCTGACCGCCGCGCTCTTCACCGAGCGCGGGATTTACCGGCCGGGCGAGGACATCCACATCGGCGGGATCGTCCGCCAGCGCGATTGGTCGGGCGAGCTGGCCGGTCTGCCGGTGGAGCTGGTGGTGACGAACGCCAAGCGCGACATCGCGGGCCGCCATCCGCTCAAGCTTGAGGAAGGCGGCGTGTTTTCGATCACCATTCCCACTGCGGAATCGGCACCGACCGGTCCATGGTGGCTCTCGCTCGAGCGGCCGATGCCTGAAAAAGACGGCATGCGCCGCGATTCGGTTTTCCTTGGCGACACCGTCGTGCGCGTCGAGGAGTTCCAACCGGACCGGCTGAAGATCAAGGCGAAGTTCCATCCCGAGGCGAGCGATGGCTGGTGCGCGCCGGAGGGCTTGGCGGTGGCGGTGCAACTCGACACGCTTTTCGGCATGGCCGCCGCCAACCGCCGCATCGCGGCCAAACTCCACCTCACCCCGGAGAACCCGAATTTCACCAAGTGGCCGGGATGGGTTTTCGGCATATCAAGGGACTCGCGTCACGACTCCCGGGAAATCGCCCTGACGGACGCGACCACCGACGAACAAGGTCGGGCCAGGCTGCCGCTCAATCTGGAAGCGCACACCGCGCCGATGCTGCGGGCGCGGGTCGAGCTGGAAGGCTTCGAGGCCGATGGCGGGCGGGGCGTCCGCACGTCGCTGAGCACCTTGGTTTCGCCGCAGGCGTATCTGCTCGGCTACAAGGCCGCGCGGCTGGGCTATCTTGACGAACGCGAACCGGCCCAAGCCGAAGTGATGGCGATCGGGCCCGATGCCAAACCGGTGGCCGCCGCGGGTCTCACCCGCGTGCTGATGCGGACCAGGCATGTCTCGGTCCTCACCAAGCAAGGCAACGGCAGCCTGGCCTACGAGTCACAGAAGCGCGATGAAACGATCGAGTCGGTGAAGGTTTCGCTGCCGGCGAAACCGCAGGCGCTGGAGCTGCCGCTGAAGACACCCGGGAATTTCCGCTACGAATTCCGCAACGCGGCCGGACAGGTCCTGTGCTCGATCCCGTTCCACGTGGCGGGCAAGGGCGACGCCACCCGGGACCTCGAACGCAGCGGCGAGTTGGAAATCCGTTTCGCCGACAAAAAATGGCTGCCCGGCGAGGAGTTGGAGTTTTCTCTAACAACACCGTTCACCGGGGCCGGGCTGATCACGGTGGAGAAGGACCGGGTGCTGGCATCGAAGTGGTTCAAGGTGGATTCGAAAACCTCCGTGCAAAGCATCCGGCTGCCCGGCGAAATCGAGGGCGGCGTCTATCTGAGCGTGGTCATGGCGCGGGCGCTCGATTCGCCCGATGTTTTCCTCAATCCGCTGGCGAGCGGCATCATGCCAATCCCCGCCGCGCGCGGTGACCGCGAAATGGCGGTGACGCTCGACGCCGCCGATCGCGTGCGTCCCGGCCAGCGGCTGGCGATCGGCTATCAGGCACCGAAGAACGGCAAGGTGGCCATCTGGGCCGTGGACGAGGGCATCCATCTGGTCAGCAGCTATCAGGCGCCGGACCCGCTGCGCCGCCTCCTGCCCACCGCCGCGCTGGAAGTGGAAACCTATCAACTCATGGACGTGCTGATGCCGGAGTTCAGCCTGCTGCGCAAGGCGCTGGCGATCGGCGGCGACGGCGGCGGCGAGGGTGCCGGCGCGGCCATCCCGGAACTCAAGATGGGGCTCAATCCGTTCAAGCGCCGCCGCGATGCGCCGGTCGTCTTTTGGAGCGGTTTCGTGCCCGCCGGACCGGAGCGCCGCGAGGTGTTCTACGAGGTGCCGGATTACTTCGCCGGGCGCTTGAAAATCATGGCGGTCGCCGTTTCCGATAACTCGGTGGGCGTGGGCGAGGCCCAATCCATCGTCAAGGGCGACTTTGTGATGCAGGCGACCACGCCGTTGTTCGTCGTGCCGGGTGACGAGTTCACCGCCTCGGTCACCATTTCCAACCAACTCGAAGGCGATGCCGCCACCGACCAGGTGAAGGTGGAGGTGGAAACGATCGGCGGCGTCGAGATCATCGGGACCGCGCCCGGGACGCACACGATCCCGGTGGGCAAGGAGGCGACGGTGAGTTTCCGCTGCCGTGCCACGGATCTGTTAGGCAACGCCGAGTTGATCTTCACGGCATCGGGCGGGACGGGCCGGCAGGTCACCCGCAGTTCGTTCAGCGTGCGTCCGGGCGTCGCCCGCGCGGCGAAGGTCCAGAGCGGATGGTTCCGCGGCGGCTCGCACGACGTGGCGGTGGATCACCCGATGTTCGGGGAGTTGGCGGAGCGCCACGCGGTGGTTTCCACCACCCCGCTCGGCCTGGCCCACGGGCTTGCGGCCTACCTCAAGGAATATCCGCACTGTTGCACCGAGCAGATCACCAGCCGGGCATTCCCGTGGCTGGTGTTGAAGGACGATGCGAATTTCGGGATCGACCGGGAGGAAGCCGCGGCCGCGATCGCCGATGTGGTGAACCAGCTCTCGCGCCGCCAGGGCTCGAATGGCGGCTTCGGTTGGTGGTCGGCGGATTCACAGGAGGGCTTCGACTATGTCAGCCTCTATGTCGGCCATTTCCTGACCGAGTGCAAAAACAGCGGCTTCGATGTTCCGGCCCGCCTTTATCAGGGCACCCTGCGAAGACTCCGCTACATGGCGGATGCCGAGGTGGCGAAACCAAACGGCACCGACTCCTATCGCTATCACCGAACCCGCTGGGAGGCTGAAATGCGCGCCGCCGCGATCTATCTGCTCACCCGCAACGAAGAGGTGACTACGAATTACGCCCTCAAGCTTCAGGACTTCATGGAAGCCAACGTGCCCGGGGAGTTGTGGCATCGGGATGCGACCGCCGTGTGGCTGGCATCGGTCTGGCGGATGCTGAAAAAGGAATCCGCCGCCATGCAGTTGCTCGATGCGCACCGCGCCGAGATCAAGAAGCCGCTGCCGCAATACTGGAGATATGGCTATTACTTCTATCAAAGCGACCTGACCCGCGAAGCGACCACCTTCACCGTCCTGTGCCGCCATTTCCCCGAGATCGCCCGCAAGCTCACCTACGAGCAGATGAAGCCGTTGACGGAAATGATCGAACAGGGCGATTTCCACACGCTTTCGGCGGCGTGGAGCATCCAGGCGCTGAAGGCTTATGCCGACCTCTCGAAGGACGGCGGCGTGATGGCGGGAATCGCTGCGGTGAAGGATGGCGAGACGGAAATCCTGGCCGGTCCGGCGACGGGGCAACTGCAAGTCAAGGTTCCTGAAGGCATGGTCCGCTTCTTCTTCGCCGATGGCTCACCCAAGGGCCTCGGCGCGTGGTATCAGACGATCGAGAAGGGCTTCGCCAAGGAATTGCCCACCGAGGCCGGCGGCAAGCATGTCGAGATCCGCCGCGAACTGCTGGATGGCGCCGGTCAGCCGGTGGCCCACGGCAAGCTCGGGGAAACGATCTTCGCCAAGCTGACGATCCGCAACCTCACCAAGACCGAACTGCCCAACCTGGCGATCACCGAGATGCTGCCGGGTGGCTTCGAACTCGCGCCGCCGGGCGAGGCCGGTTCGCTGCGCCCCGGCCTGGCGACCCGGCAGGGAACGGATTACATCGATGTCCGCGAGGACCGCGCGTTGATCTATCTCGGCTTGCAGCCGGAAGGCTCGCTCACCTTGCAATACGCACTGCGCCCGACCTGCCCGGGAATTTATATCGTGCCGCCGCCCTGCGCCGAAGACATGTATGAGGCCACGGTCCGCGCGAATGGAACCGGCGGGAAGCTGACGGTGTTGCCGCGCAACTGATGTGGTCGTGGATCGCCAGTGAATTGCCAGGCCCGCCATGGGAAACCGACGCGGACGCTTTTCCATGCGGGTTCTCGGTTCTCAATGTGTTTTTTGAAATTGCCCTGAATCGGGCATGCTGCCGGCAGCCCTTGTCAGGGCCGCAAGCCAGCATGAAACATCCGCCGTCGTGAAAGAATCCCCTGCGTGGCTCGTTTGTTCTGAAATGAGTCAAACGGTGCAGGGCACGATGCTGGGATCACTGCTGGCCGGTCTGGCGTTTGCCACGATTTGCGGCGCGCAGGAGAGCGGTGGCGACGCCGGGAACGCCCCCGGATGGGTCGCGACCTACAGCGACGACTCGCGCACGCTGAGTGAAGTAGTGGCCCTGCCGGAGTTGGGGCTCGATGCGGGGGAATCGCCGCACCCGGCCATCAAGCCCGTGTTCTCGGTGACCTTCGAGGGCTTTCTCGTGGTCCCCCAGGCGGGCACCTACACCTTCCATACGAAGGGAAATCTAACAGTCGGCGGTGAATCTGTCACCGGTCCGGAAGCGCTGGAGGCCGGAGCCCATCCGGTGCGCCTCACTTACACCCACGAGTCCGGCGTGCTTCGCCTGGGCGTTTCCTGGGAGTCGGAGCACTTCGTGAAAGAACCCCTGCCACCTGCGGCGCTCACACACAGGCCGATCCCGCCCCAACCCGCAGACCCCGGCGGCAGCCACCCGGCCCCGCCGCATCGCATGCGCAGCACCCTCGCCGCGATGAAATGTGCAGCCTGCCATGATCACGCTTTCCTCGCAACGATGCATCACCGGTATGCCCCCGAATCGCTGCTCACACTCATGCGTCATGCCAATCCGCCGAAGTGGCATGGCGCGCCGGTCGGTCCGGCGATTGAAGAGAACGCCGAGCTGCGCCAGCTTGTGGAGGATCTGAAAAAGCTGCCGCGGGGTGAGCGGGCCCCGGACAGGGACCGGGTGGCCGACCCCGCCAGGGGCCGGCGCATGGTCGGCATGCACAGTGGACTGGCCTGCATCGTTTGCCATGAAATCAAAGATCACAAGACCGAGGCGGAATCGAAGGGCCCGAATCTTGCCTTGATAACGGAACGGGTTTCCTACGATTGGTTCGTGCGCTGGATGGAGAATCCCCAGCGCCTGAAGCCCGGTGTCCCGATGCCGGTGTATTTCGCCGGACAAACCGAGGAGGAGCGAAGGCAGAACATCGGTGCGCTCTGGGATTACCTCGCCCAGGGACGGCAAATGGAGTTGCCGGAGGATCTTCAGCAGAAACCAAACGGGTTTCTGCTCAAACCTACGGGCCAACCCGTCCATACCCGCACCTACATTCGTTTGCCAGATGGCCGCGAGTTGCTTCGTGCCATCTGCGTCGGCCTGCCGAACGGGGTCTCCTACTGTTTCGATGCGGAGACGTGCCAGCTCGTTTACGTGTGGGTGGGAGGCTTCCTCGACATGGCACCGCATTGGCAGAACCAGTCCGGCATGCCCACGCCGCCCATAGGCCAGACCTTCCATCTGGCGGCGGATGGGGAAGGCCTCCGCATTGGTGGTGAGAACCCGGTCTTCCGGGGCTATGAAATCGTGGACGGGATTCCGCGCTTCGAGCTCGAAACCGGAGGCGACACCCTGACCTTGCGGATCGATGCTCCGGCGGCGGATCACCTCACACTGTCCTATTCGATCACTTCCACTCGAAAGCGCGATCTCACCTACACGGCTTCCTCATCCCTCGCCACCACCTCCACGCTGGGCACATGGAACGCCCAACAGCTTTCCATCGAAGCTGAGGGAAAAACGGAGTTCACCATCACCTTGCGGAAAAAATGATCAAAGGCATTTCATCCCTCGCAATTCTTCTGCTGGCCGGTGCCAACGCCGCGCCGGTCTATCAGGTCCGCGATATCCCCACACCGGGCGGCACCGTGATTGAAGCGGGCGGGATTTGTTATTGGCCGGACGGCTCGTTGGTCGTCGCCACCAGACGCGGCGACGTCTGGACCATGCACGACGGCAAGTGGAACCGCTTCGCCACCGGCCTGATGGATCCGCTCGGCATCTGGGCGGACCAGACCAACGAGGTCTATGTCACGCAGTCCGCCGAACTCACCCGCATCCGCGACACCAATGGCGATGGCACTGCCAACCGCTACGAGACGATCACCTCCGGCTGGGGCGTGCCGGGATCGAAAACTGATTTTGTGTATGGGCTCTGCCGCGATGCCGAAGGGAATTTCTATGGCAGCATGCACACCACCCACGCGCCATGGGCCGGCGGGGTGAAGCACTCGCCACACAATTTCGGCGGCCCGATGGGTGCGGCGATGATCGGACGCGGCTGGTCGTTCCAGGTCACACCGGAGGGAAAACTCAACTGGTGGTCATCCGGCCTGCGGGCACCGAACGGACTCGGCATGAACGCGGCGGGCGACCTCTTCGCCACCGACAACCAGGGCGACTGGGTCGGCACGAGCTGCCTGCATCACATCGAGCAAGGCGATTTCCACGGCCATCCGTCCTCCTACCAATGGGATCCAAGGCGCACGTTGAAGCTCGATCTCCCGCTGGACCAGCTCGCCGTCGAACTCGACAAGATCCGCAAACGCCCCGCCATCCTTTTTCCCCATGGCATCCTCGGCAATTCTCCCTCGCAACCCGTGCTCGCACCCGCCGATGGCAGTTTCGGCCCCTTCGCCGGGCAGATGTTCGTCGGCGACAACGTCGCGCCCCTCATCAGCCGTGTTTTTCTGGAGAAGGTCGATGGTGCATATCAGGGCGCGTGCTTTCCCTTCATGCGCGAGCAGGGTCTGAAAAAGGCGTTGTGCCGCATGAGCTTCTCGCCCCATGGTCGCCTCGTCATCGGTTTCGGCTGCCGCGGCTGGGGGCCCGCCACCGACGGCCTGCAGGAAGTCGCATGGTCCGGCGCCATGCCGTTTGAAATGCAGCACATCCGCCTGCTGGCAGACGGCTTTGAAATCCGTTTTACCCAACCGCTCGCCGAACAGGACATCGCCAAAGCCACCGCGGTGCGATCTTTCCATTACCGATACCACCACGGCTACGGCTCGCCGATCACCGATCCGCGCCCCCTTGCCATCAGGGAGCTGAGCCTTTCCCCCGACCGCCAAACGCTCCGCCTCCGCAGCGACGACCTTGAGGCGGGCCGGATTTACGAGTTCAAGTTCAGCAACCTGGCCAATGCCGGAGGCGCCACGCTCGCCAACGACTTCGGCTATTACACGCTGAACAAGCTGCAACCCGCGTGGAGCTTCTTTCCCTTCTGCATGGATCACCACGACTCCGCGAAGCGCGATCTCGCCGGGCAGGCGCAGCTGTTCCGCAAACTGGGCTACGACGGAGCGGGACACCTGGCGCAGGAGTTCGGCTACGCGGGCACCGGCACAGCCAATGTCACCGTCGAACAACGCGCCGCCTCCCTCGCCGCCGAGGGCCTGCGCATGAACCATGTCTATGCACGCATTTTCCTCGAACGGGAAACGCCGATCGATCTCAAGCGGCTTGCCGAAGTCATGCCCGTGCTCGCGGAGCACCGCAGCCAGCTCATCGTCCTGCTGCTCGGCAAGCGCGACACGGATCTCGACGATCAGGCGGTCGAAATCCTCGGCAGGATCGCCGACATCGCGAAGCCCCACGAAGTGCCCGTCGCGATCTATCCGCACGCCACCGACTACACCGAGACCGTCGGCGAGGCGCTGCGGATCGTCCGGAAAATCAACCGCCCCGATGAGGTCGGTGTGATGTTCAACCTCAGCCATTGGCAGATGCGCGATCCCAACCGCGATCTTCGCGCCGTGATCACCGGGGCCGCGCCATTCCTCAAGACCGTCAGCATCAACGGCACCAACAGGAACAAGCCGGCCGTCCTGCCCCTGTCGGAAGGCGACTTCGATCAACGGGAGTTGTTGGACATTCTCCGCGACATCGGTTTCCAAGGCCCCGTCGGACTCATGTGCTGGGGCATCGGCGGCGACGCGCTCATCCACCTCACCGCATCGATGGAGCGATGGAAATCACTCAACTCCGTCAGGCAAAACCCCCCTCCGAGCCTGAATGGAACCATCGCCGGTTTTGACACCGGCGAACTGGAAGGTCGCATCGGCGACGGACGCTTCATCGGACTCAACCAGCTCGTCCACAAGCCCAGTGGCACGAAGCTCTCCGGTGATGGCCGCGCCAACCGCCACGGGCTGCTTTCCCTTTACCGCGTCTTCACCCGCAACCACCGCTACGGCGATTCCGCCTACGGTTGGGCGGAGCGGGAGATCTCGGTGATCGACGGCGCGGTGGTCATGCGATGGCCCGCCACGGAGTCACGTCCTTTCGAACTGTTGGCACGTTACTCGTTTCCAGCAGCGCACGAGGTGAAACTACAAGTCAGCGTCGTGGCACACGCGGAACTTGTCGATTTCGAGGTGCAGGTGGCATCGTATCTCGATTCCACCTTTCCCAAGGCGGAGGTGCCCGGCGCCAACCACACATGGACTTCCTCGCCGCCGCAATTCGGCACCTGGCATGCCTTCCCGCGCGATGAAACCGCGGCCGCCATCATCCGCGACGGCCGCTGGAGCCAAGGCTCATCACCCGTCAACTTCACCGTCCGGGAACCGTATGCGACACCAGTCAGCATCCGCCGCCATGCCGATGGCAAACTGGCTGCCGTGTTCCAGTCCCAGCCTGACGATTGCTTCGCGCTCTACACCGCGAGCGACGGCGAATTCCATTTCTCCAACTATCACGCCCTCTTCGGACGCACCATCCCCGCCGGCACCACCGGCACGACCAGTGTCACCATGTCCATCGGTGAATGGGACGCCGAAAAGCTCGCGGCACCGGCCAGGAACAAACCCTGACACAACCGAACCGGTAGCGAAACACAACAGGCCTGCCCCCGGACATTGGACATTGTGGCCTCGGGCCAAGGCGGATGCAAGGGTGCCATCCGCATCGGCCACGGTAGTTTTAGATAACAAAATGAACCGCAGATGAACGCAGACAAACGTTAATTTCCAGAGACTTATACTGCGCCAATGCCTCATCTCATGGATGAGAAAGTGAATTGCCATAACCCATTCATTATCTGATTTCATTCACGTTCATCTGCGGTTCCATTTCTTTTTCCAGGGTAATTGCTGTGATTGGAAGCCATCGCGGCGCTCACCGTGCGCACCCAGCAATCCGGCCAAGCCATGCGTGGCGAGGTCTCCGAGGTCCGCCGCTGCCGAAGCCGGCGGTGTGACACTGCGGTGGAGAGGCCCGGCATGGAGGCGCATTGGCGCTTGCGGGCCGGGTCCCGCTCTTGCAGGTTCCACGGTGCCGCCGCCCATGACACTCCCCAAACTGCTGTTGTTCCTTTCGCTCCCGCTTTACGTCCTCGATCAGGTCACCAAGTTCTGGACGATCGCGCGATTCGACCCGCCGTGGCACGCGCCGGGCGACCACATCGCGGTCATCGAGGGCTGGTTCCATTTCGTGCGCGTGCACAACCAGGGCGTGGCCTTCGGTTTCGGCAACGGCACCGCGTGGGCGCCGGTGGTGTTTCTGATCGTGCCGCTGGTGGCGCTGGCGCTGATCCGGATTTTCTGGCTGAAGGGCGTCTTCAACCATCCGCTGTCGATGGTCGCGGTGTCGCTGCTGCTGTGCGGGATTTTCGGCAACCTCACCGACCGCCTGCTGCAGGGGTTCCTGTTGGAGGATTTCAAGGGGGCTTCGTTCTGGGCACGCCTGTCCGAGGGCTATGTGGTGGACTTTGTGTTGGTGAAACTGCCGCTCTACGACAAAATCGTGCCGTCCAGCCACGGCTGGTGGCCGGCGTTCAACGTGGCGGATTCCTGCATCTGCATCGCCGCAGTGATGTTGTTCATCGGCGGCCTCCGTGAGGAAGCCGCCAATCGCAGGAAGTAGCTGGAATGCGCTCCTTCACGGGTTGACTGAGTTCCATGCGGACGGTTCAATCCCCCCATCACCCATGAGTCGTCGTGTCAAACCAGTTGCATTTTCCTTGTTGGCGATGATCCCGGCGATTGCGGTGATCTTCCTGGTCAAAAAGGACAAGGAAACAAAACCGCCGGCCATGTCAAAGCAGGTGGAAGCGGTCGGGCCGGTCATTCCGCCGGAGGATGAGATCCATGCGCAATACGCCGGCTCAGCCTCTTGCAAGGAATGCCACGAAACCGCCTATCAGGGTTGGAAAGACTCGAACCACGGGCTCGCCGAGCGCGAGTTTCGCATGGACATGGACGGCAAGGTCTTTTCGCCAAGGCGGACGCTCGATCATGCCGGCATCGCCTCCGAGACCTTTCTCGATGCCGATGGAGTGGCGAACGTCATCACCCGAGGATTCCTGGGCGAGCGCAAGGCCTACCGCATCGAGCGCGTGATCGGCCACGATCCGCTGCGCCAATTCCTCATTCCCGCGCCCGGCGGCAGGCTTCAGACCTGCGATGTCAGCTACGATCCCCACAAGGACGAGTTGTTCGACGTGTTCGGCAACGACACGCGCGAACCCGGCGACTGGGGGCACTGGACCGGCCAGGGCATGAACTGGAACGCCATGTGCGCCGCTTGTCACAACACCCGCCTGCGCAAGAACTACGAGCCGCAGACCAACAGCTACCACACCACCATGGTCGAGATGAGTGTCGGTTGTGAAGCTTGCCACGGGCCGATGAAGGACCACGTCGAGTGGCAGAAAAATCCGCCGCCGGGATATTCCAAGGACGACCTGGAGAACAACAGGAAGCTCGGCTTGAGTGATCCGACGGCACGGCGTTTCACCAAACCGCAGATGATGGAGACCTGCGCCCAATGTCACTCGCGGCGCACCGAGGTGACTGGTGACATGGTGCCCGGCGAGCCGTATTTCGACCATTTCGCCCTCTTCCTCACCGATGGCACCGACCTCTGGTATCCCGACGGCCAGGTGCGCGACGAGAACTATGTCTATTCCTCGTTCCTCTCCAGCCGCATGCACCACGCAGGCGTGACTTGCGGCGATTGCCACGAGCCGCATTCCAACAAGCGCCTGATCCCCGGCAACCTGCTCTGCATGCGCTGCCACTCGGGCGGCACCGATCCGCCCGCGCCGGTGATCGTGCCGGAAACCCACAGCCCGTGCACGCCGGGCACGCCCGGGCACGATTGCACTTCCTGCCACATGCCGCAGACCACTTACATGCAGCGCCACCCGCGCCGCGACCACGGCTTCACCATTCCCGACCCGCTGCTCACCCGCGAATACGGCATCCCCAACGCGTGCAGCCGCTGCCACACCGACAAATCCACCGACTGGGCCGTCGAGCAGGCGGAAAAATTCTACGGCGACAAACTCGACCGCCCGACGCGCCACCGCGCCATCCTCGTCGCCCGCGCGCGCCGCGGAGAACCGGATGCGCGCGACGGGCTGCTCCGCATGCTCGCCAGCGAGGAAATCCCAGCCTGGCGCGCCACCGCCTGCCATCTGTCGATGCGCTGGGTGATGGACCCCGTTGTCACCAAAGCGCTGATCGCGCGACTTGGGGATTCCAGTCCGCTCGTCCGCGAGGCCGCGGCGCGCACCTTGGTGCATCCGGCCCGCAACAATCATCGCGAGGTCCGCGCCGCAATGGAAAAACTCCTCGAGGACGAGATCCGCTCGGTCCGCGTCGCCGCCGCATGGGCGCTGGTGGATACGCTCGACCTCACAAGCCGCGCCGGTCGCGAGCTGAGCCACATGCTCGACATCAATTCCGACCAGCCCACCGGCCGGATGCAGCTCAGCCAGTTTGCCTACCTGCGCGGCGACAGCGCCGCCGCCATCCGCCAGATCCGCAAGGCAATCGAGTGGGACCCGAACTCGCCGCCCTTTCATCACGACCTCGCCATCCTGCTCAACGCCACCGGCGACAACGCCGGCGCGATCCAGGCGCTGCGCGACGCCATCAAACTCGATCCCGAACAAGGCGAATACCATTACAAGCTCGCCCTCGTGCTCGCCGAGACCGGTGATGTCGCCGCGTCCGTCACCGGCTTGGAAAAAGCCGTCGCGCTCGATGCCTCGAACGCCCGCGCCTGGTACAACCTGGGCCTCGCCTACAGCTCGATGAACCGGCCGCAGGAAGCCATCGACGCGCTCCGCCAAGGCGAGGCCGCCGATCCGTCGGACGCCGCGATCCCCTACGCCCGCGCCACCATCCACGCCCGGCTCGGCCAGCGCGACGAAGCGATCGAGGCCGCCACCCGTGCATTGCAAAGCCGCCCGGATTTCCCGGAGGCGATCCAACTCATCCGCAGCCTGCGGCAGTAAGATCACCTATGTCCGACCCCGATCTGTTCTCGTTCGCCGATTCCAAATCGCCGGAAAAGCGCATTCTCGAACTGCGCCGGATCGTCCGGCATCACGACGAGCTTTATTACAACCAGGCCGCGCCCGAAATCCCAGACGCGGAATACGACAAGCTCTACCGCGAGCTGGAGGAACTGGAGAAGAAACATCCCGAGTTCCACGATCCCGACTCGCCGACCCAGCGCGTGGGCGGCGCACCGCTCAAGGAGTTCAAACAAGTCCGGCACGAAATGCCGATGCTTTCCATCGACGATGTGTTCGAGTTGAAGGACGCGCCCGAACCCGCCGCCGAACTCATCGCCTTCTATCAAAGGCTGCGCAAAAACCTCGGCCGCGACGACATCGCCGTGACCGTCGAGCCGAAGATCGACGGCGTGGCCGTCTCGCTGCTCTACCGCGACGGCAAGCTCGTCCGCGCCGCCACCCGCGGCGACGGCACCACCGGCGACGACATCACGCAGAATATCCGCACCATCCGCAGCGTGCCGCTTGACCTGAAAGTGGCTGGAGCCTCCGGCTCCAGTTTTCCCCAGGCCGTTGACCTGGACAATATCCTCCCCTATTTTGACACCGATGAACGGACGCAAACAAGCACAGGAACTGGCCGACAGACTCCGCAGAGCGCGGCAGGAAGCCTGGCTCAGCGGCTTCTCCATGACCTCGGAGCAGGCGATGAAGCAGATGTTTCGCAACGGCTCCGACAGGAAGCCGAATCCGTGGTATCGTGGGCCCGCGAAAACGGACGACTCATCGACCCTTCGCGATTCGGTGAAATCGCCGCTGGTTTCGCTGAGCTAGGCGGCCAATCCGAGCATGTGGTCTTCCACATGGAGAATGCCAGGCGCGTTCTCAAAATCACCATTGCCCCCGCCTTCGGGGCCCAATCGGGAGCGCTGGCATATCTTGCCAACCTTGATGCCGCGAACCGCTTGTTAGGCGATGACATTCGTTTCCATGGCGTCCTGGAGACGATCAAGGGCCCAGCTCTTGTGACAAGCCAACCATTTGTGGACGGCACACAACCCACCGGGGAGGACGTCATTTCATGGTTTGAGACGCACGGCTATCAATCCATCGGCCACAACCACTGGAAGCACCCCGGGACCGGCGTTGAAATCGCCGACGCCCACACCGGCAATCTCATCAAAGCCAAAAAGGGCGAACTCATCCCCATAGACCTCCAAATCCTCAACGCGGGCGACCTGAAAGTGGCTGGAGCCTCCGGCTCCAGCCCATCCCTCCTCGAAATCCGCGGCGAGGTCTTCATGCCGAACGCCGCGTTCGCCGCGATGAATGCCGAGCGCGACGAGGAAGGCCTGCCCACCTTCGCCAACCCGCGCAACGCCACCGCCGGCACGCTCAAGCAGCTCGATCCGAAGATCGTCGCCAAGCGCCCGCTCGCCTTCCTCGCCCACGGGCTTGGCGCATACGACGGTCCGCCACTGGAAACCGAGCACGATTTCCACACGCTGCTCGATCGACTCGGCATCCCGCGCAACCAGCCGGTGATCGATGCGGCCAATCTCGACGAGCTGCTCGAGGCGGTGACCTATCTCAATTCCCACCGCCACGATCTCGACTACGGCACCGACGGCGCGGTGATCAAGGTGCTCGACCGCGCCGAGCGCGAGAAACTCGGCTTCACCTCGCGCGCCCCGCGCTGGGCCGCCGCCTACAAGTTCCTGCCCGAGCAGAAGGAAACCCTGCTCAGGGACATCACCATCCAGGTCGGCCGCACCGGCGTGCTCACACCCGTGGCGGAACTCGAACCGGTCCTCATTTCCGGCTCCACCGTCTCGCGCGCCACGCTGCACAATCAGAGCTACATCGACGAAAAAGATATTCGTGTAGGAGACACTGTTCTGGTTCATAAGGCGGGAGAAATCATTCCAGAGATCATTAGTGTGATTCCTGATAGACGCCCTGATTCCACGCAGCGATATTCAGTCCTAAAGTGCCTCAATGGAGCATGTCCAGCTTGTGGAGGACCAATCGAAGAGCGGGTTAACCTTACAGGCCCCAAGACAAATCAGCGCCCAATCATTACTCACTATTGCTTGAATTTTGAATGTCCGGCTCAACTAGTTAACAAGATCACTCATTTTGCATCTAGAAAAGCACTAGACCTTGAGGGGTTGGATGAGGCGGTGGCAGCAAAACTTGTTGAAAATCGCCTCGTTGGCAGCCCGCTGGATTTATTCAAGCTTTCTCAAGATGATTTGGCGAATTTACTTCTTGAATCTGCCACTCTCACATCGGGAAAAAAAACCAAGGAGCGCAGATTCGGATCTGAGCGGGCTGCTAAACTGATCGCTTCCATATCCGACGCAAGAAAAAACAAGTCTCTTTCAAGATGGATTTACGGACTTGGAATTCCGCAAGTCGGCGAGACCACCAGTCGGGAGGTCTCACGGCTATTCAAATCGATCCAAGATCTTGTGGATTCGGAGCTTCTGGCCGATATTTATCAGCGAGGCTATGCGATTAGCTGGAAAATCGACCACCCAATCAACTCAAAATTCGATAAAATAGATAAGACTGAAACGCAACTAAGAAAGGAAAAATTCAAGCAACTGAACCCACTAATTAAAAAGCTCGAAAAAAAACTTTCGCAATACAATATTTCGTCAGAACTGGGAGCTGTTGCTGCAAAAAACTTGATGGATTTTTTCAATTCCACAGCAGGCCGTGAATTCATACTGCATTTGAGACATCACGAAATAGATCCAACTTCAGACAATTATAATCCTAATCCAATATCTAGTGATTCTGCCGGTCCGCTCACCGGAAAAACACTGGTCATCACAGGCACTCTCACCATTGGCAGGGATGACATGAAATTACTGATAGAAAGCAACGGGGGTAAAGTCAGTGGCGCGGTTACCGCCAAAACCGACTACCTGCTCGCTGGAGAGGGAGGTGGCTCGAAAAAAGCGAATGCAGAAAAGATGGGTATTCCGATTATAAGTGAAGACGATTTGAAAAAATTAATGGAAATGTAATGAAAACCTACACACTGCATCGTCCTCAAAGCGAATCAAAATTTCCGATTAACCGAAAGCTGGAGGGCAGAAAAGCCATTGATGTGCTCTCAGGGTTGTGCCTCGGCTTGTTGGCAGATGGCAAAATAAACAGCAGGGAGGCCGATTTTTTGAGGGATTGGATTTCTTTGCATGCGTCTTTTCTGCCGCATATCGTTGTTGAAAAGCTAATCCCGACGCTTGGGGTTCTGCGTTCCGGGGCAGAAGCACCACCTGAATTGCTCCAGGAACTCACCACACAGTTATATGCCTTGGTCGGTCTAGAAGAGATCCCTTCCGAGAATAACCACTCCGAACTTGTATCGTCTGCAGGACGACCATGCCAATTGATATTTGACGTTGTGAATGAACCAATATCATTGCTGAACATAGAAGTTGTAGTCACAGGAAAATTCGAAAATATTTCCCGTGGTGAAGTCATAAACCATCTTTCACGGATGGGTGCTCTGCCACGAGATGCTATGCCAACTAACAATACTAAATATTTAATCGTTGGAAAAAAAGGCTCTGGGGATTGGAAATCGAGACAATTAGGGGGAAAGATTGAAAAGGCCTTAACGATGAAAAAATTTGGTCACGAAGTGAAAATAATTTCAGAAGAAACGTTTCTAACCATTATCTCATCTGGTCTAGTCAAGAACGATGGCGATTTTTTGAATGATCCAGTAATCAATCCTCAATCCACAATCCACAATCTGCCGCCCACAAAAGGTCCCCTCGCCGGCAAGACCTTCGTCATCACCGGCACGCTGAGCATGGACCGCGACGAAATGAAGGCCCTCATCGAGGGCAAGGGCGGCAAGGTGAGCGGCTCGGTATCCGGCAAGACCGATTACCTGCTCGCCGGCGAGGGCGGCGGATCAAAGCGCGACAAGGCGGAGAAGCTCGGGGTCAGGGTCATCGACGAGGCGGCGCTGAAGAGCATGATCGGTTGAGGCGGATTGGCCGGAAAATGGAGCGCGGACTTCAGTCCGCCCGTATCCATCACCCTCCCACGATGGCCCGGCAGACTGATAAAGTTTCATATTCCATGAATCATAAAAGTCCGCGAACAGCGGGACATTCATCTGGCAAGGGTCGTTCGCTCGGATTGGACCACAAACCCATCCTCGTCCAGGCGACAACCCTCCGGCAAGGCGATGCCATCGCGCGGCGCAGCCGGGCCGGAGACGGTGAGGCGGCCGGTGGCTTCGTCGCATTCCACGCGCCAGCCGGGCAGCAGTTTCCCCCATGAGCGCGGCTTGTGGCCGGGCTGAGGCGGCAGCCCGGCATCCGACTGCGGCGGATGGGGCATGGACATGGCGATGACGATGCCATCGATCGCCAGGCACGGGCAATGGCACATGCCGGCCCGTTCGACCGGCTTGAGGCAGTTCTCGCTGAAATCGTAAAACTCGATGTGGTTGGCGGTGATCTGGGAATAATTGATGGCGTGGCGCAGCAATCCGCCGCCTGCCCAGACGCCATCGATGGAACCGTCATAATCGTTGTGGGCCAGCACATTGGCGCGGAAGAGGGTTGGAAACGCCGCGGTCAGTCCGCAAAGTTCCATCGCCATTGGATCGTGGCGCAGGACGTGGAATGGGCGTGCGCGGGGCAGTGAATTGACCATCCCGAGCTGGTGGCCGTTGGCCCATGCGCGGCGGCGTGTGACCTGATCCGCCGCATTGAAACTTTTGGCGAAGACGTTGGATCCCGCGGCCTTGCGGGTGGACCATGAACGCGCGGCGAAACGGCGCGCAAGGGCATCGGCGGAGGCCGAGAGCATGCCGCGGCGCACGGCCTCCAATCCAGCTGAAGATGGCTGCATTTCCCGGCCGTAGGCCACCGTGATGCCGTGTCCGAAACGGCGCGGGCGCTTGTGGAAAAAGCGGTTGCGTTCGAAGGAGAAAATCGAGCCCCAGGAGCCGTCCACCCACATCGGGACAATCGGATGGCCGGCTTTCTTGGCGATCAGCTCGAAGCCACGCTGGAGCTGGCACAGCGTGCCGGTGCGCGTGAGCTGGCCCTCGGGAAACAGGCACACGACTTCGCCGTTTTTCAATGCGCCGATCACTTCGCGGATCGCCTCCAGCGGCTGGTCGCGGCGGATGTTGACCGTGGCGAAGATCGAGGTGAATCGGCGGATCACGCGGTTGCCGGTGAAGGCCTCGTCCATCACGAAGCGGACCGGCCGTGGCGAGGCTGCGGAGATGAAGAACGAATCGGCATAGCTCACATGGTTCGGCAGCAGCAGCACGCCCCCTTTTGCTGGCAGCCGGTCCGGGTGCGCGGTGCGGACGTGATAGAGCGCGCGAATCAGCCCGGTGCCGATCACGCGGATGAAATCCGCCGGCAGCACGCGGATGATCAGGATGGCCGCGGCCAGGCAGCAAATGGCGACGAAGATCATCTGGATGCGGAAGCCATCCAGCGCCCCCATACCGAGCGCCGCGCAGCCCAGCTCGATGGTGGCGATGGCCAGCACCGAGACGATGCCCGCCAGGCAATCCTGCAGGTTCACCGCGGCCTGCAGCTCGCCGCGCTTGTCGGCCGGATAGTTGTCCTGCATCCACGCATTGAGGGGTGCCAGAAAAAGAGCGGAGCAAAAGGCGAGCAGCGCGAGAATGGCGAGAAACCACAATTCACGGGGCGCGGCCGCACCGAATGCCCACGGATCGGTTCCCAACAGGCGCAGATACGCACCGACATCGCCCGGCGGAGCACAGGCCAGGGCGAGCGACGCTCCCGCCATCGCCAGCCCGGCGAGCGGCACCCAGCCGAGTTCGATGCGCCGCCGCAGCAACCATGCGGCGAAGCCGAAACCGGCCGCCATGCCCAGCGAGGCGGCCGCCATGAAGATTGAGGACAGCGTGCCGAAGCCCTCGCCGCCGCCGCTGATTTCCTTGGCGAGTTTCACCGACCACAGGTTGATGAACGCGGCGAAGCCCCAGAAAAAGGCGACGCCCAGCGACCCACGCCGCAGCGGCGCCATGCGCCACAACTCGCCCAGATGCGCGAAGTGGCTCAACGCCACGCGGGCGGTGAATTTCCCGCCACCTTGGGCCGGCACGCGCGGGATCGCCCACGCCAGCAGCAGCGCCGGCGCCGCGCACACCGCGAGGATCAGCAGCGGGCCGTAGGCGGCCGCCCAGGGATCGCCGGGATGCGTGCCCTGTCCGCGCAGCCGCTCGTCGAACCACCAGCCGGCGACGATCTGCCCGGCGAGGATCGCGAGCATCGCCATCATTTGCTGGACCCCGGCGGCCATGCCGAGATGCCGCGAGCCGAGCAGCTCCTTGTTCATCCCGATCTTGGCCGGGCTGAAAAACGCCGATTGCACCGCCAGCAGGAAAAATCCCGCCAAGGCCAGCGCGAGGTTCCGCTGCAGCGCCGCGAAGCACAACAGGCCCAGCACGGCGAGCTGCAGCACCGCCGAGCCCAGCATCACGTCGCGCTTGGAAAACCGGTCGCTCAGCCATCCCGCGAGCGGCGCGAACAGCACGAATGGCAGCGCGATCATCAGGCCCGCCGCAGACTCCACATCGAGCTGCCGCCCGCCACCCAGCGGCAGCATGTAACCAACCGCACCCGCCAGCGGGATCAGGA
This sequence comes from Luteolibacter sp., assembly GCA_049430545.1. GTDB lineage: Bacteria > Verrucomicrobiota > Verrucomicrobiia > Verrucomicrobiales > Akkermansiaceae > Luteolibacter. Next base: position 7,814 of record JBMTCD010000006.1, on the reverse strand, counting down.
TGAACTGCGCCATCTTGTCATTGAACGCATTCTGCGTCTGCTGGACGATCATGCACCAAAAACCAATCCATTGCCGGCGGCCGGGCACATACTCGGGCGGTTGATCGTTCATCTTCTCCACGAACGCTAGGTGGCCGATCTTCGCGCGGGAAGCTGAAAGCCACTCATTGCTCCACCGCGAACTGCTGTTTGGAAAACGCGATCTTGTCCTCCCATGAGGCACCCGGGTGCCTCCGGTGTTGCAGGACCACCGGATCGAGCCGTGCCATCAGCCCCACACCGTTGGCCATCTGGATGGCGAGGCCGGGCCGGGCATTCACTTCGATCATCAGCGGGCCGAGGGTTTCATCGACCATCAGGTCCACGCCGAGGTATCCGAGGCCGGTCATTTCCTGGCAGGTCACCGCCATTTCCATGATGCGTTCCCATTGCGGAATTTGCACGCCGATCAGGTCCACATCGAGGTCCGGGTGGCGGGTCACCGGCTTGCCATGGTGGACGGCGCGGATGGTGCGGCCGGTGGCCAGGTCGATGCCGATGCCGAGAGCGCCCTGGTGCAGGTTTGCGCGGCCGTCCGACTCGCGGGTGGCGGCGCGCAGCATGGCCATGACCGGGTAGCCGTGGAGCATGACAAGGCGCACGTCCGGCGCGCCCTGATAGGAAATCGAGGTCAGCACCTTGGCGGGATGGACGCGGTATTCCACCAATGCCCGGTCGCGTTGGCCGCCGAGGCTGAAGAGGCCGGCGAGGATGTTGGCGACGTGGTGGCGCACCTCGGCCACGGTGAGCGCGCTGCCGCTGGGTTTGACGAAACGGCCCTTGGCATCGCGGCCGTCGATGACGAGCACGCCCTTGCCGCCGGACCCGCAGGCGGGCTTGATGACGAACGAGGTGTGGCCGGCGAGTTTTTGCTCAAGGCGTGCGGCGTCGCGTGGCGAGCGGATCACGGTGTAGGTCTCCGGCACCGAGAGCCCGTGCGCCTCGGCGAGCGCCTTGGTTTGCAGCTTGTCGTCCACCAGCCGGTAGAGCCGCCGCGGGTTGTTGGGCAGCAGGTAGCGGGCATTGCGCATGTTGATGCCCACCACGCCGAGCTCGCGGAGTTCACCGGGCATGAGCAGCCAGCGGTGCCACCACTTGCGGGAACGGGCATGGTAGGGATCCGACATGAGTGCGCGTCAGGAATCGGCGAAGGTCTTGAAGCGGAACAGCTCGGACAGCCGGTATCCGGTGTAGCGGCCGATCATCAGGATGCCTGCCAGCAGCACCAGCAGCAGTTCGGGGAAATAGAACGCCCAATACTGCACCTGGCCGATTTTCATGAACATGAAAGCCAGCACCGCCACCAGCAGCGAGCCGGTCACCTGGATGATGGCGCTGCGTTTGCCCTCCTCTTCCCAGATCAGCGACATCCGCTCGATGGTCCACGCGATGATGATCATCGGAAACAAGGTGACCTGCACGCCCACACTCATGCCAAAGCGGTAGCCAAGCACGCCGAGCAGCATCATCAGCAGCGTGACGATCACCACGCAGGCCGCCACGCGCGGCACCACCAGCAGGTTGAGGCGCGAGAGCAGGAAACGGAACCACAGGCCCGCCGCCACCAGCACGCTGAACATGATGAGTCCGCGCGCCAGCGGGATTTCCAAAAGCGCCAGCGCGATGAGCACCGGCATGAAGGTGCCGAGCGTGGCCACGCCCACAATGTTGCGCATCACCACCACCACGAAGGCCCCCAGCGGGATGAGCACCACATAGCGGAACACCGCGCGCTCCGAAAGCGGCAGCCCGAGAATCGTCGAGACCAGCAGCGGCGACTTGCGCAGGTCCGCCAGCGTGGCCATCGGAATGCGCTCCCGCGCCACCGTGAACACCACCCGCGAGCCTTCGCCGCCGGTCACTTCCAGCAGCGGGCCGCCGCCGCGGTGCCAAACGAAAATCCCGCGCCCGTCGAGCACCGAACCGGGCTTCACCGGATCGCGCACTTTCCAATACGCGCCGTCGAAATACTCGACAAGCGGCGTCGGCGCCTTGCTGCCGGTTTCCTTTTCGTCGAGCCGCACGCCATAAGAAATGCGCGCCGGCACGCCCGCCATTTGCAGCAGGTCGATGCCCATCTGGATCAGCGCGTTTTCGCCGTGTTCCTTTTGATAATGGCGCTTCAGGACCACGAGTTCCTGCGAGCTGGCTTCGCCCTGGATCTGGTTGAAAAGGGCGACGAAAAGCGAATCCGGATCGTTCGTCAGCGAGGTGGCGCGCGTCATCATGGCGGTGGCCGCCTCCAGCAACTGGCCTGTGAATCCCGGATGGACCGCCTCGATGGCCGCGGCGGGCAGCGGTTCGCCGCCGCTGCGCATGCTTTCCGGAATGCGCAGCCGGTAATAAAGCGCCTGGCTGCCCTCGCGTTGCGCCGCCGACCACAGGGCGGCGTATTCCCCGAGGTTGTTCTCGACGTTGTAATGATAACCGAGCGATCCGGACTCCTGTCCTGCGCGGTTTTCCACTGCGGTGGCCGGCAGCGACAGGCGCGCCTTCACCGCACGGCCGGTGGCGATGAAAGAAACGCGTGCCTCGATCTGCCAATCGTGCACCTGCTCGCCGCGCCAGAATGGAATGCCAAGCCGAAGCGTCTTGTAGGTCGCCACTCCGGAACCCGCGAGCAGCAGGGCGATCACCGCCACCGCCAGTTTCCACTTGTCACTCATATCTTTGGGAAAACGGTGCCGCACCCCGCGATCAGCGGAGGATGTTCTGGTCCGCCAGGTGTGTGCGCGCCGGGTCCACCCAGCCGAGGTCCTTGAGGCAGTTGCGGCCGATCAGCACCGGCGCGAGCATGTTGCTGCGGTTGTTCAGTGTGAATTCGCCGCGCAGCTTGCGGTCGCCGAGTTGATAGTTCAGCCGGACGACTTCTCTCTTTTCGGATTCGGCATCCGGCTCCTTGATGAGGGCCACGCGGACCAGCGGGGCCTCGAGCCGCGTCCGCTTCGGCTCCTTGGCGCGGGGATCCGAAACGATGAAGCGCACCCACTTTTTCCCGTCGCGCTCGTAGAGTTCCTTTTCCTCGGCGTGGATCGAGCTGGTCAGTGCGCCGGTATCGAGCTTGGCGAGCAGCTTCTCTTCCACACCCTCCACTTGGACATATTCGCGCCAACCGTAAACCCGGACCGGGTCGGGGTTCACGGGGATGGCCACGGCCACGGCGCTCTCTGCGTCCTCCTGCAGCGCCGTGTCCTCGGTCTTGCCGTTGCCGTTGGCCGGAGGTTCAGCGGGCTTCCCGGTGGCCTCTTCCGCATCGGTGGTCTTTTCGGCGCTTGCCGGCGACCCGGCGGGGGTTTCCTTGGAGTCTTTTGTCTCAGCCAACGAAACGCCCAACAAGCAAGCTGCGAGGAACGGAAAAAGGATGATCGGTTTCAAGCTCACGCGGCCTTACTATCATCATCCGCCAGCGGCGATTGCAACGGAAATCCCGGACACTGGGATTGGTGGAAGATGCCGGCGATAGTTCCGGCGGCGGGTTCGCAAGAGCTCTGGCTTTGCCCGAAGCAGCACTCGCCGGATCCGCGTTCCCTCCGGATGACCGCGCGGGCATTTCCCGCCAAGACTCGACTCAGTCCGGCGCCACCATCAGGCGGACGAAGAGCGCGGTCTGGCCGGGTGGCAGCGCGCACACCACCGCATCGGCACGGACCGTCACGTAGGACGGGTCGCTGGTCCGGTTGGTCCAGTTGAGCAGGTCGGGTGAGGTCTGCACCTCGAAGGTGCCAATGAATGCCGGGGCCATCGGCCAGGTGATCGAACCGTTGACGAGCCCGGGGTTGGGCGTGAACACCGGGTCGGCGGTGGTGATGCCCATGAAATATTCGATGCCGTTGGGCAGCCCGTCCCCGTCGTGGTCCTGCTCCGGGGTCTGGCCGGGCGCGTTGATGTCGGCCCAAGCCGGGTAGCCAGTCGCCACGCCAATGTCGAGGGGGCCCTTGGCAGCGGTGGCCAGATCGGCGATCTCAGCCGCGGTGAGCGCGGTGTCCCACATGGCGAAGTCGTCCATCCAGCCCTTGCCGCTGCCCATCCCGGGCGTGCCATCCGTCATGCCAAAGGAGATGAACCGTTGAGGGGAGTAGCCGCCGTTGCGCCAGAACGATCCGATGGTGAGGTCGCCCGGGTTGTCGATGATCGCGTTGGGCACCGTGAAGGTCGTTCCGGTGGCGCCATCCCAATCCACCGCCACCCCGTTCAGATAGACCGTCATGGTGTAGTTGTCGCTGCCCGCGTCGTATTGCCCGGTGATCGCCCAGTGCGCCCACTTGCCGCTGTCGTAGGCCGGGGTGGTGCCGGCCGGAAAGGTGTATCTAACGCCGAGCGAGCTCTGGCCGTAGTTGTCGCTGTTGTTCGCCAACAAGGCGAAGTTGTTCTGGGTGAGGTTCAGGCCGTATCCTTCGACCGATGAATCGCCGCCGGGAATGTGCGGGGCCTTGGTGAAGAACTGGCTGCGACCGCGGCCGGGTGCCCAGCCGCTGCCGGCCACGTTGCGATACTGCGATTTTTCCCAGAAGCTGATGGTGAAGCTCTCCTGGTTGAAGTTGATGGCATCGGTGTGCTTGATCACCGCCAGGGCACCTTTGGCACCGCTGTCCTCGGAATAAAAGGCCCCGCCGAACCTGCCGCCGCCCGCCTGGAACGGCACTTGGTTGAGGCCGCTGAAGTCGGCGCCGTAGGCCCGCTGGCCGTGGACCGAAAGGTCTTCGAAATACCCCTCGCCCGCATCCCCGCCCGCCTGGGGCAGACCGGTCCCCGTTGGGTTGGGCACGGCGGTGTAGTTGTCGAAGTTCCAGTAGCCGACCAGATGGACCGAGCCGCCGCCCGTGCCGGCCATCGTGGTGGCGAGGCCGCCCGGCGCGGTCCACACCGTCCCATACGGATTGGTGGCGTGAAAACGATAGACATAGTTGGTTGCCGGAAGGAGTGCCGCAAGGACGTGCGTCAGCTCGGTTTCGGCGTTGGTGGCGCCGAACGAGAAGGATCCTCCGCCCGCCGCGCCGGTCCAGTCGCCGATACTGTTGGTGCCTTGGTCGGCGTAGGCCCACACCAGGGTGACGTCGGCGTCGGCCTGTTGGAGCTGGCATTTCAAAGTGGCACCCTGCGAGGTGACCGAGGAGACCGTCGGCACCCCGAGCAGCGGCGGCGGGTTGAACCAAGGCGTGGTGAAGGAAACCGCCGCCGACCAGGTCTCGGCCGCCGGGCTGGCGCTGGTGGCGTGGAAGCGCACGGTGTAGCCGGTGCCCTCGGTCAGGCCGGTGATTAGCTGCTGCACCTGGCCGGCCGGCCGCGGGCCGAGGCTTTGCTGATGGGCCCAATCGCTGGTCTGGCCGGGTCCCTTGTCGCTGGCGTCCCAGACGACGGTGACCTGGTCGGCAGCGGCGTTGAGGTAAGCCGAGGCGGTGGCCTGGCTGGGGGTGGCGCCGGTGACCACCGGAGTGGCGAACCACAGGGGGCTGGGCGAAAGGAAGCCGTTGTCGAGGGCCGCGCCTGCCGCCCGCCAGCCGATTTCGAGATAGTTCTCGGCGCGGGCGTTGAAGTGGTAGCCCCACTCGTTGCTGAACGCGGCGCCGTCCTGGTTGTTGCCCCAGAAGGCGCCGATCATGTTGTCGGTGTCGAAATAGGCGGCGGAATTGGCGATTTCGCCATTGAGTTCGGCCACGGCCGCGATGCGGGCGGCATTGAGCGTGGCATTCTGGTCGGTCGACTCGCCGACAATCAGGCCGACGCTGCCGCCGATGCGCGGGTCGGCGGCGCGGATCGAGTGAATGAGGTCCACCAGGTTGTCCTTGTATTCGGCCTGGAGCTGGGCCGCGGTGTAGGGCGGATCATTGTATTGCTCGTTCCAGCCCTGGAGCCAGAAAACCCCCGAGACTTGATAGGCGGTGGCGTTGTTGTAATGGTTGAGCACGCCGTCGTCGCCGAGGTCCGCATCGAGACTGTCGAGGAACTGGAGGAAGCGGGTCATCGTGTTGGTGGAGGTGACCCCCACGGTGCCGCCGCGCTTGGTGACGGCGTCCGTCGGGCGCCAATCGGTGCCGAGGGTGGTGCCGCCCATCGAGGACTTGAACAGGAACACCGGGTCCGCGGTGGCGTCTCCAAGGCGGATTCCCATGCCGAGTTCCGGGCCGATCATCGAGCCGTTACCGGTGCCCACGCCGAACCCGGGCTGCAAGGGCTGGATGCCGCTGACGAGATCGGACTGGTTGTTGGTGGGCAGGACGCTTTTGACCGAGCCGTTGCTGGAGTTGTAGTGCACCGCCCAGACGTCGGTGCGGGGCGACAGCCAGCTGGAGTTGAGGCTGGTCTTGAAGCCATACGACATGTTGGCCCGGTAGTTCGCCGCCGCCGCCGTGCCGCTGAGCAGGAATTCCATCGTCGGGACGTTCCAGCCCGCCGTCGCGGCGCTGTCATAGGTGTAGGCCTGGCCTTCCATGTTGGACTGGCCGGCCAACAGGAAGATGCGCAAGGTGCCCTCGGCGCGGGACGCTTGCAGTGACAGGCCGCACGCGGCGCAGAGCGCCACAAGGGTGGCGGGAAGGATGCGGCGGAAGGATCGGCGGGTTTTCATTGGGTTGGTCCGAAATCTGGTTCGAAGAGCGCTTCGGGGATTGTGGCGGCGGCTGGTCTTTCAGTCGCGTATCGGAGTCGTTCGCCGGTTGGTGAGAGGGCGCGGCTAGCGCTCCGGTGCGCGTGTGAGGGTCACTGACTGGAGGTATCCGCCCGTTGCGCCGTCGGCGGAGAGGAAGAAGCGGTTGTCGCTTTTGAGGACCACGAACTGGGTCTGTCGGTCTTCGGGAACGGGGATCATGTTGTTTTCCTGAACGACCCACTCCGCACCCGCGCGGTAGGCGAGGCGGTAGGCGGTGGAGCCGCCGGGTGCCTTGACGTTCATCGTCTCGCCCGGCTTCAACTCGCGTCGGGTGCCGTCGGAGAACTGCATCAATATGTCAAGGGGCGCGAGGTTGTGGACGCGCACGCTGCCGGACGGGAGCTTCGCCGGGTCGTCATCGATGACGTAGGCCCGATAGGTCTCTTGGGCTGCGGGTGCGAGCAGGATGGTGGCCCGGCGCGAGTTGGCCGGCAGCAGGGCGAGCGAGACGAGGGTGGGGCTTTCTTCCCTGCGGCGGGCGAGTTCGGCGGAAATTGGTGGACCTTCGTCCGACGCCTTCGGCTCGGCCACTGGCAGCGGGATCGACCGGTGTTCCTCGTCCTCGGGAGTCCCCGGCAGCTCGGCCTGCGCGATCTTTCCCGAGCCCGTCTGGTGGATTTCGAGGAGGCGGGGTCCGCGGTATTGAACCGGCTCGGAGTAGGTGAAGGCACGCGCGGTGATCTTGCCATCGCCTTGCGGGGACTTGAAGGAAAGGCCGCCGATCGGATCACCCCAGGCGACGACGTCGAGCCTCATCGACACCTCCGCCGGGTCTTGTGCCGAGGCGGCGCAGATCAGGGGAATGAGAGCGGCCAAGGCGGCGAGAGCGGTATTAGACTTCCGAGGGAGCGAGCCAACGGAAGGATGCGATGGTGAAGCGGCGGCCATAGGAACGGTTGGCGGCAGTGAGGGTGTCAGCACGGTCATGCGGGAGGTTGGAGAGATCGAGGTAATCGGGCAAGCGCTGGACGATCGCCTCGCAGTAGGCGGTGGCGATGACCTTGCCGGTGGCATCGCGCGCTTCGCCCATCGTGCGGATACGGAAGGTGTCGGAGCGGGAAGAGAGCGCCGGGCCGATGACCTGCAGGACGTCCGCTTGGGTGAGCCATCCCGGGATGCCGGTGGAGCG
>JBMTCD010000005.1:0-40446 GCA_049430545.1 Luteolibacter sp. | reverse complement strand
CCGCCATGTTCGGACCTGTCAGGATTTGCAGGCGCGCGGTTTCCGGATCGAGGTCGGTGTCGTTGGGAACGAATTTGGTGTCGGTGAGCGTTTGTTCGAGCACCGGGTGGCGGCCATTGACAATGGTGAACGCGCGGTTCACGTTGAGCACCGGCCGGCAATGGCGGTGGAGCTGGGCGGTTTCGGCGAGCGCGCAAAGGACATCGGTTTCCGCGACGGCGGCGGCGGTTTCCTGCAGGCGGGCGAGGTGGGTGACGACCTGGGCGCGGAGGTCGGCGAAGAGTTCCGCCTCGAGTTTCTTGGAGCGTTCCTCGGCGCCAAGCACCTTGTTTTCCATCTCCTTGAGCGCCGGGGTGATGTAGCGCTCGGCGTTGGCCATGGTCTGCTTGCGGGTGTAGTCGTCGGGGACCTTCGCAATGTGCGTGTTGGTGACCTCGATGAAGTAGCCGAAGACGTTGTTGAACTTGATCTTGAGCGAGTCGATGCCGGAGCGCTTGCGTTCCTGTTCCTGGAGGCGGGCGATCCAGTCCTTGCCGCCGCGCGCGGCCTCGCGCAGTTCGTCGAGCTCGGCCGACCAGCCGTCGCGGATGATGCCGCCGTCGCGCAGGTGGGCGGGCGGTTCATCGACGAGGGCGGAGGAGAGGAGAGTGGTTAGATCGGAGAAATCGTGGAGACCTGCGGTGATCGTGGATTGGGGATTGTGGGTTGTGGACAGGAGCAGTGAGGAGAGGTCTTCCTTGAGGGCGGGGATGTGGGATAGAGAGACGGCGATGGATTGGAGGTCGCGGGCGTTGCCGGAGCCTTGGGAAAGTCGGGCGGTGGTGCGCTCGATGTCGCGGATGCCCTTGAGGGTATCGCGGCATTTCGCGAGCAGGAAAGGTTCGGCGAGATAGGCGGCGATGATGTCCTGCCGTGCTGTCAGAACGGCGAGATCGCGCAATGGATGGAGGATCCAGTCGCGCAGCAGGCGCGCGCCCATCGGCGTGGCGGTGCGGTCGAGCGCGCCCAGCAGCGTGTGGTTTTTCCCGGAGCGGGAATCGACGAGGTCGAGGTTGCGCTGGGAGGCGGCGTCGATGAGGACGTAGGCGGCGTTTTCGCGCACGCGCGGTGCCCGCAGGTGTTCGCAGGGGCGGCGCAGTGAGTGGATGAGGTAGTGCAGCACGGCACCCGCGGCCCCGGCGGCGGCGGTGAGATCGGCACAGCCGAAGCCGTCGAGCGAGTGGACGTTGAAGTGGTCCTTGAGCAGGCCGGTGGCGTGCTCGGGCAGGAAGGCATAGCCGTCGTAGGCCATGCAGTTTGTCAGCGTGCCGAAGTCGGCGGTCTGGTGGTCCGGAATGAGCAGTTCGGAGGGAGCGATGCGCGAGATTTCATCGAGCAACTGGCCGCGTTCGGAAAACTCGGCGATGGTGAACTCGCCGGTGGTGTGGTCCACGCAGGCGAGGCCCTCGGATTTTCCGTGGCGGAAGACGGCGGCGAGGTAGTTGGGCCGCTGGTCGTCGAGCAGGGTGAGGTCGTCGATCGAGCCGGGCGAGAGGATGCGGGCGATCTCGCGCTCGACGAGCTTGCCGGGTTTGGGATCGGATGTCTGCTCGGCGATGGCGACGCGTTTGCCGGCCTTGAGCAGGCGGGCGATGTAGCCCTGCGCGGCGTGGTAGGGGACGCCGCACATGGGCGTGCCGCCGCGCTTGGTGAGCGCCACGTTGAGGATCGGCGCGGCGGTCTTGGCGTCCTCGAAGAACATCTCGTAGAAGTCACCGAGGCGGAAGAGCAGCAGCACGTCGGCGGGCAGTGATTTCCGCATCGCCAGATACTGGCTCATCATCGGCGTGGCGGCGGCGGACATGCGGCGGAGCTTGGGGGGAGCGGAATGGAGAATCAAGAGGTCAATGGCAAAGGATAGGCCGGTCAGCTTTTCATTTTCGGGCTTTGCCTGCCTGCCTCGGTGGAAAACGGGAGGCGGCTGGAGGACAAAAAAGTCGGACTCGAAACAGAGAACCCTGAGTTGGGATCTCATGGAGGGGCGGAACGTGTCCGCCCAAGCGGATGCGGGGCGATTTTCAGCCAATTCCGCCTTTCCATCGTCGTTTCATCCGCACGGCGAACATGTTTCGCCGCTCCGTGACTTTTTCCAACACACGGGCGGCCTTCAATTCCTGTTTGTGCTGGCCAAGCCGCCTCCTGATTGCATGGATTCGTCAGACGTTTCCGCCATGCCACCATCGCTTCCCATGCTCATCACCACCACCGAGACGGTCGCCGGCCGCCAGGTGACCGCATCCCTCGGCACCGTCACGGGGTCCGTGGTCTGGTCGAAGCACATCGGCCGCGACATCATGGCGGGCCTGAAGACGCTCGTTGGCGGTGAAATCCGCGGCTACACCGAAATGCTCGTGCAGGCCCGCGACTGCGCGACCCAGCGGATGATCGACCAAGCCCGCGCGATGGGTGCCGATGCCGTTGTCGGCTGCCGTTTCACCACCTCCGCAGTGATGCAGGGCATGTCCGAAGTGGTGGCCTACGGCACCGCCGTGAAACTCGGCTGAGCAAGGCGATTGCCCGGGGGAGTGGGTGCCGGGGCAGGTTGAGTCGTTGTGCAAGAAGCCACACGCCCCCGAAGAGAGCCTCTGGGACGGTGGAAATTTGTGATCGACAGGTTATGCAATAAAGTGCAATCGTCCGCCAGGTGAATGCCATAAACCTGTGATCGAGCCGCTTTGGCTGGGTTGCCCCGGCCCTCCACTCCCGAAAAGCCCATGACTTGGCATGGCGGGCAGATTGTCCGTTTTTCCTCTCCAGGTCCCTCATCCATCCTCCATGCAAAATCCAGATTTGAACCCGCTCCGCCGCCATGCCGCGGCATTCGTCTCAGCCATCGCGTTGCTTGCCTGCTCAGGCCTTGCCCCGGCGGAGAAGCCTACCAGCATCGTTTCGGTGGGTGCTGGCAGCCACTCGACCGTGCTTCCCGATGGCTGCGAGCCGCTGCCGGAAAAGATTTACAAATCCGCGGACCGGAAGGGACCATCCGTGACCAACCAGTGGTGGAGCTCGGTGCTTTTCCAGCCTTTTTCCAACAATCTGTTCGCCCATCCGCTGGGCATGGTGTGTGCGCCGGACGGGCTGGCCGTCGCCTATCCGGGAGCGGCGATTGTCGCCAGCCAAGACGCGATCATGGGCGGCGGCGTGACGCCCGCGGGGGATTTCAAGATCGGCCACTCGGCGGTGGCTGAGTTTCCCTCGGCAGTTTGCGCCGGCTATTCGGACTGGTTCGTGACCACGGAATTTTCCAAGGGCGGCGCCTCGCTCAAGACCAGCTTCGGGCATGGCAGTCCATACGTTTATTGCCTGTTTGAGGGCGGCGACCCGGTGCTGACGTTTGCCGAGGCTCCGCGGATTTGGTCGGGCAAGGCCGATGAAGCGGTGTTGGGTGTGACCGTGAGGGGCAACCACTACGGATTGTTCGGCGCGGGCGGAACGGCATGGGACCTGAACGGAAAGGTCCTCGCCAACAAGGCCGGAGGAAAGCGCCATTTCTCAATCGCCCTTCTTCCCGACGACCAACCCGGAACCCTCGACCTCTTCAAGCGCCATGCCCACAATCACGTGGTGGGAACCCGCCTGGACCATCAGGTGGAAGGAGGCAAGGTGAAGACACGCTATCGCTTCGCCTTCAAGCCATGGGAGGGCGAGGACAAGGGGACGATCTTCGCCCTGTATCCCCACCAGTGGAAATACACCCGGACCCCGCTCACTCCGATGCGCTACGCCTCGGTGCGTGGTGAAATGAAAATTGCGCAGGGGGCCGGCTTCGAGACCGAAATCCCGATCCAGGGAGTGCTGCCGATGTTTCCCGCCGAGGGCGTGCGGGACCGTGCCCGGATGCTCGGATACCTCGAGAAACAAGCCGGCAAAAAAAGAATGCCCCCTTTCATGGACACGTATTGGGAGGGCAAATACCTCGGCCGCCTGGTGAGCCTCAGCGGGATCGCGGAGGTGACCGGTGCCACCGACCTGCGGCAGAAGTTCGTGGACGAGATCAAGCGCCGTCTCGAGGACTGGTTCACCGCCTCGCCGGGCGAGAATGCGCCATTGTTTTATTACAACTCGCACTGGGGCACGCTGGTGGGAAGCAAGCCGTCTTATGGCAGCGACAAATCGCTCAACGACCACCATTTCCACTACGGATATTTCATCCGCGCGGCGGCCGAAGTCGCCCGTCTCGACCCGGAGTGGGCCAGGCGGTGGGGGCCGATGGTGATGATGCTGATCCGTGACATTGCTTCCCCGCACCGCGACGACCCGCTTTTCCCCTTCATGCGTTGCTTCGATCAATATGCCGGCCATTCGTGGGCCTCGGGTGACGCGAACTTCGCTGACGGCAACAACCAGGAATCCTCCTCCGAAGCGCTGAACGCCTGGTATGGCATGACCCTGTGGGGCGAGGCCACCGGCGATAAAGTGGTCCGCGACACAGGGATCTTCCTCTACAACACCGAGCGCACCGCCGTGGAGGAATACTGGTTTGACGTGCACGGCACGAACTTCCCGGAAAACTTCCCGCAGGTGGCGCTCGGCATGGTCTGGGGCGGCAAGGGTGCCTTCGCCACATGGTTCTCCGCAGACATCGACTGCATCCACGGCATCAACTGGCTGCCCTTCACACCCGCATCCATCTACATGGGAAGGCATCCGGAATACGTGAAGCGCAACCACGACCGCATCGTCTCGAAACGACCGGGCGGCACCGATTTCAATACCGGATGGGGAGACCTTGTGGTGATGTTCGGCGCGCTCAACGACCCGCGAACCGCCGCCGCCTATTTCGACGCGAATCCGGAATGCAAGCTGGAGGAAGGCAACACCCACGCATTCATGGACCACTGGATCGGAACGCTTGATCGTCTCGGCCTCAACGACGCGTCCGTCTATTCCGACCACCCCTTCACCAATGTCTTCGTCAAGGACGGTCGCAGGACCTATGTCGCCTACCAATTCGGCACGGATCCGATGCTGGTGAAATTCTCGGACGGCACGCAGTTCGAAGCGGCACCGGGGAAGTTGACCGTGCACGGCGGAAATTGATTGCCTAATCCGATATGGGCCGCACCACGAAGTATTCACGGAAAACGGTCGCAGGGTTTGAGGTGCACTCGCTGGCGAGCGCCGAAGCCTCCGTCTCGATGGTCCCGGAACTCGGCGGGCGAATCGTCTCCCTGCGTGACAGGACCTCCGGACGGGAGTGGCTCGACGGCTGGACGCCGGCCTGCAAACGCAGGATCGGACATCCCACGGACCCGGAGAACTTTGCAAGCGGTCCTGGTGCCGGAGTCGACGAGTGTCTTCCGACCGTTCTGCCCTGCCGTCACGGGCGCATTCAGCTACCCGATCACGGGGAGCTTTGGAAGATGCGTGCCGGATTCGATGAGAATCTGGCGGCCAAGGGCATCCTGGTGACCCGATACCAGCTCCGGACGCTGCCGCTCGCTTACGAGCGCCGCATTTCCCTGCGCGGGCGCGAGGTCCTGCTGGCATACCGTCTGGAAAACCTGGCGTTCACACCGACGCCGTTCCTCTGGGCCTGGCATCCCCTTTTCACCTGGAAACGGGGCGACGAAATCCGCTTCACCCGTTCCATCAAGAGCTGTCTCGCCGCCGACGGCCGGCGCCTTTCATGGCCGGAACATGAAACGGGCTGCGATCTCTCCCGCGCCTCGTTTCCGAATGGCTCGGTGCCCGCCGCCAAGGTATTTATCGGGCCGATGGCCGTGGGAAGGGCGGAAATCCGGTCCGCAACTGGCGCACGGCTGGTTCTCAAGTGGCCGGCCGGCCTGTTTCCGTATGCCGGCATCTGGATCACTCGCGGCTTCTGGAAGGGCCTCCACCACTGGGCCATCGAGCCCACCAATTTCCCCGCCGACCGTCTCTCCGACATCCGCAAGCCATCCCCGCAGACACGGCTCGAAGCCAACGAAATCCGCGAATGGAACATGGTCGTGCGGACATTTCCATCTGCAAATCCATGATCCTTGCGTCCGGACAACAAACCGCCAAATCAGGGCAATCCGAATTTATTGCAATTAAATGCAACTTTTTTGTTGCGACCGCAGCACTTCGAATTTAACTGGATTTACAGCACTGCAGCAATTTGCAGGCACGATTCCCGGTAAAAGAAAAACCGGATTGATCCTTGACTTCATCAGACCCAATTACGAGTTAACCTCGAGTTAACCAAAACCATCGAACCATGAAAATCCACCATCAACCGTTTTTTCGCAAACGCAGTGCGGGCTTCACGCTGGTCGAGCTTCTCGTGACCGTCACCATCATTCTGGTTTTGGCCATGGTCGCGTTCTTCGGGGCGCGAAAGCTGCGTTCCGGAGCAGACACCGTGACGACCATCAAGCGGATCAGCGGCCTGGCCCAGGCCAATGCGCTTTATGCGGCCGACCACGGGGGCAAGTATGTGCCGATCTATACCTTTGACGAAGACAGGCTGCCCGGCATTCCGTGGCACTACAATCCGGTCTTTCTTGAGGCACTGATCGGCGAGAGCCTGTCGATTGAAGAGGCCGAGGAATACGAAGGCGTGGATGGCCTGCCCGAGCAGGTGTTGGATCCGGTGGTGGTCCGTGCGAAGCAGCGCTACTGGAGCCGAATTTCAGCCAGCTTCGCATACGCCAGCGAGAACATGCCGGGCGGTGGATGGGGACAGCCGGGCACCTCCCGCGCCCACACCGTGACATCCGTCAAATATCCCAGCGAAACCTTCGCGTTTATCACTGCCACCGACTGGATTGCCAACTACGGCGGACGCTTTTTGTGGAGGAATTCACCGGTGGAGGGCAAGAGCAACGACAGCAAGATCGCCTACCGCCACGGCGGCAAGGCTGTGGTGGCGTTTTATGATGGTCACGCCTCCACCATGACGATTTACGAAATGAGGGATATCGACCGCAAGGGCGGCATCAATCATGTTTTCTGGGGCGGAGAATTGAGAAGCCGCTGATTGGTGACGGGACTTCATTCCCGCATTGCGATCAGCGGCTTGTCAACGGGGGGGCGCAAATGAATTTTCCGGCTATTGCGTCTTGCGAATTCTGTAGAACGCGGAGGACTCCGTGGCTGCGGGGTCTTCCGCGACTTGAGTGCTGCCGTCGCCGAAAATCGTCGGCTGGGAGGGCACAGGTTCAAAAGTCAGCATGCCGTCCACTGACTTCAGGAGATCGTAACTGGCACCGTCCTCGGTCGGGAATGTCACGCTCACCACATTGCCGTTCTTTGTGATCGAGGTGATCACCGGCGGGATGGTGGCTTCGATGCCGAAGAACACGTTGTCGTAATGGACCGCGGAAGGTTCATAACTGGCGGCGGTGGCCGAAAATCCGAATTGGAGCAGTTTGCCGACCATCGAGCTTTCGATTTCGAAGGGTATCGAATAGGTGCCCCATTCGACGGACAGATTGCTCGTGTCCAAAGTCCGGGCTGTGACCAGCGCATAGCCGTTTGCCGGGTCGATAATCTTGATGAATGCCATTGCCGTGGACGGGCTGGCGATGTTTCCTTTTTTCGCATCGAATTGGAAAATGCGCGGTCCGAGGTCAGCCTCGGTGACGATGCTTTCCTGGAAGGTGTTCGCCTCGACCATGTAGCCTTTGGCATGGTCCTGGTTGTTGTAGTCGCTGTAAATGACCAGTCCCTGGTTCCCCTGGCTGGGTCCGCCTTCTCCAGTGGTGACCTGGCAGAATCCCGTGCCGTTGTTGGGTGCGGGAAAAGTGCCATATCCATAGAGGTAGGTACCCCAGTCGTCGAAGACGTTGGCGTATACCGTCCAGTTGTTCAGAGCAGTGGGCGAGCTTGCATCGAGCGACTCGAAATCCGCTGTGAACGAGGATAGGTCCACTGCGCGGGTTTCGGAGATTCCAACGGCCACAGCGAGTAATCCGGCCGCAAAGACGAGGGAATGGCGGGATGCGCCGATCGTGAATAGGTTTCGGTCAATCATGGTCAAGATGGGTTGTGCTCCAAATCATGGAAGGAGCTTGGGGGTAAGCCTAAGCGTCAAAGCGCTTCGGGCAATCTGAAATTGCATTTATTTGCATCATTGTCCAAGGGGGCTCGCGCGACGGATTGAAATGGATGGAAAAGGAAGTTGCATAAAAGTGAATCAATCGACACCCTTCGGGTTGAAAAGAGCGATGAAAACGATCCGAAAATCCCTGCCAGCCATCCGAGTTTCTCACTCCTTAGCGGTTTCCATCACGTTGGCAGTGCTTGGCCAGGTCCCGAATCTGATGGCCTCTGAGTTGCGGTTTTTGACTGTGAATCAGGAACTTGCGGAGCGCAAGATCGGCATCCTCGACGCCAAGGGGATTACCGAGTTGGAGGATCTCAGCGCGGTCAAGCGCTCCAAGGCATATATCGTTCAGGATGGGGAAGTCGCGGTGGAACTGGTGGCCTTGGACCGTGAGCGGCCCGGTGGCAAGCCGTCTGGAATCGAACTCACGGTGCCGGCCGATGCCGAATCTCCCCTTGTGGTGGTTCTGTCCGACCCGGAAACCCCTGCGGGCTTCAGGGCGGTGGTGGTGGATGACAGCGCCAAGGGATTCCCATGGGGCGCGCTGCGATTCCTGAACACCACGGACAAGATCTTGGAATTGCGCTATGACAAGGAGTCCAGGGAGTTTCCGGCTTCCTGCGCGATTGTTGACATCCTTCCCGGAGGCGAGGCCCGCAACATTGGTGTGCAGCTGACTCCCGAGGCCGATCCCGAGGAAGTTCTTTATTCCTCGGTTTGGGAGCACGATCCGAACGTCCGGAAGTTGATTTTCATTCTGGGTGACGACCAGCAGCCGGCCGCGGAACTGACCCTGGCGATCATTCCCGAGGACAAGCGTTCCAGGGATTGAGCACCGCAGGAAAAAAAGGTCTCCATCAGTTGTCAAAAGCCCGGACGTATCGTTGGACTTCGGTTTTCGGCACAATTGGAAAAGGCCGTTCGACCCTGGGATCGAACGGCCTTGTCGATTGCCTTGGCAGGCGCACGCGCCCTGCCTGCGGCCCGGCTTACTCGGTGCCGAGCTGATAGAACTTCCTGGTCACGAGCGGACTGTCATACACCGCCTTGAGGGTATTGTCTCCGGTGATGGTGCCTCCGATGGGCGACCAGTCGCTCAGGTCGGTGGAAGAGCGCAGTTGGTAGCTTTGGCCGGTCACGGACTGCCAACTGATCTCCGCGGCGGAGTCGGACGAGGCCGCGATCGGTGCGGAACTGCCGATGCCGGTGGTGACCAGGGACACGTCGTCAATGAGCACTTGGCCGAAGCCGCCATCCACCGCGCCGGTGACGCCGAGGATCTGGATCAGGGCGCTTTCGGTGCCGGCCGGAGCGACCAGACCGGTTTGGGTTTTCTGCTCCCACACACCGATGCTACCGGAGAAATCCTGGAATCCGCCGGAACCTAGCTCCCCACCGCCCGGCGCCAGCCAAACGACCCGGAAGCGCTGCACGTAGCTGGGTCCCGCGCTGACCTGCTTGGCCCAGAACGAGAAGTCGTAGGTTTTGCCCGGTGTGATGGAACCGCCGGCTCCAAAGATGTTTTGCTGGACTTCCGAGCCATTCGCGCCGGCTCCCGTTTCAGCGTTTACGACATGGATGTCCAAGCTGCTGTTGCCGGTGCGGGCGTCCGTGCTGACCGTCGGCGGCTGGCTCTGGGTCAACACCCAGCCATCGGGCTCGTCGAAGAAGAGATCCTCAAAGCCGCCGTTGATGGTGGCTTCCTCGGTGGCCGGCACGCTCTCCAGAACCTGATAGAAGGCGGACGTAGTGGAATCGAAGACGGATGAGACCGCGGTGCCGCTGTATGCGGGTCCGAGATTCGTCCAGTTGACGTTGTCGGGCGATTCCTGGGGCTGATAGGAGTTTGCGGTGACGGTGGGGGTCCAGCTCACCATCCTGCCAAGGGCGATGGACGGCTGGGGATTTCCCGGAGGCACGGGCAGAAGGATCTTGATGTTGTCATAGGCGACAATCGAACCGGGGCCCCACAGCGGCACGACCTGGATCTGGGTGCATGACGGCGGGATCGTCACGTCGAACGAGTAGGTGTTCCATTCGGTGATGGCATTCGGCAGCGCCGCAATTTGTCCGGCGTCATAGCGGAGGTCGCCGCTCGCAGAGGGCACGAATTCCACCTTGAGTCCGCCGGGGTTGCTGCCGGAGAGCACCTTCATGTCGAGTTGGAAGGTGTAGGTTTCACCTGCGGTGAGGCCGAGAGAGGCGAGTGTCTGCGGCACGTTGTTGTTGGCCACCAACACGCCGTAGTTTCCACCGGTCGTGGCGTTGATCACCGCGTTGCCGCCGGGATTGCCGCCAGTAGTCTCCCAACTCAGGCCCATACCGTCGGTGAAATAGGCCCAGTTCGCGCCACCGGGAGTTTCGAAACCGCCATTGGGAATGACGGGCACGACCGCAGGCGGCGTGATCGGGGTGTTGTCCACCCGGATGTTGTCGAATCCGACCGAGTCGGCGGTCGATCCACCGGAAGCACCGGTGAGCAGCGGGACGATTTTGATCGAGGTGGTTCCTGCCGGAATCGTCCAGTCCCACGAATAGGTGGCCCAACTGCCGGAGGAGCCGGACGCGGGCATGTCACCCGTGTTGCTTGCGGCTCCGGGAGCTCCATTCCAAGCTTCCAATTTCAGTCCGCCGGTGCCGGTGCCGGCGAAGTTCTTCATGTCCATGCTGAAGGTGTAGGTGTTGCCGGCGCTCAAACCCAGAGTGGCGAGCGGGATGCCTTGGTTGTCCGGGTAGGAGTTGTCGGGAGGCGAGACCAGGCCGCCGCCCCAGGATGCGCCCGGGACCGTGTTGTCCACCAGTCCGTAGCCGTTGGTGTTTCCGCCCGTCGTTGGAAACGACACAACGCCGCCGGTGGATTCAAAGAAGCCGAAGTCCGAGCCTCCGGGGGATGAAAAATCCCCGTTGGGGATCAGGACCGGTGCCGCGTGAGCACCTGATGAAGCGACCAGACAGGCGCCAAGGGTAAGAATTCTGACATTGGATTTCATGGATTGGGTAGGTGCGGGATGATCGGGTATCGGCGAGCGGCACGCGGATCACGAATGGGATGATTCGCAGCCGTTTTGACAGGACTGGGTTTGGGATTTATGGGTGGGTTTCAACACAATCCCACAGTGGTATTGCATCAATGTGCATTAGGAGTAACGGGTTTTCCGGGTGGCGCAATCTTTTTTTTGCATAAAATTACATTATTTATAAGTAACTGGAAATCAAAGGATTGAATATTAGAAGGTCCGAAGGGCTTGCGCCGGTCTCGCAAGGGTGGGTTCGCGGTGGTTTGAACCATGCCGCTGCGCGGATATGGATCAGCCTTTTTTTGGGGGGGCGACGGTGCTGCCTTGCTTGAGGCGGCAATCGATCAGCACGTGCTGGGCGGAGCCGAAACGTTTCTGCACCCGCTCGACGAGCCGTTGGGTACCGGTGGTTCCGATTTCTCGGAACGGGATGACGACTGTGGTCAGTTCGGGCAGTCCGGGCGGGGTGGCGATTCCGTCGAAGCCGGTCACCGAGACGGATCCGGGCACGTCGATCCCGAGTTTTTGGAGGCCGGCGATCAAGTCGTAGGCCTGGTGATCGGCGGCGCAAACCCACGCGGTGACGCCCTCCTTGGTGCGTTCCGCCGCGTATTCGACGCTGCTCTCATCGTTGCCTTCAAAAGATGGGAAAACATTCACGATATCCCCGCCGGCGACCGGCAGCCGCAGGCGGACCATTTCCTCCATGAAGGACGCGTAGCGGCGCAGGGACCAACTGGCCTCCACTTCGTAGCGCCGGGTAAAGAAGCCGATGCGCCGGTGACCGTGGGCCACCAAGTGCTCGATGGCGGCGGAGATGCCCTTGAAGTGATCCACATCGACGCAGTCGATCGCCGAGTGGTCGAACTGCTCGACGAGCGAGACCAGCGGCACGATCGGCGCGAGCCGGTTGAGGACCGGATCCGGAAATGGGTAGACCAGCAGCAGGCCATCCCAGCCGCGGCACATTTTCTCGATTCTGAGCAACGCCGGATGGTCTGGCAGGCACTCGCCGGGATCGATCAGATGGACGTCAACGACCGACTGGTTGAGCAGCGCGCAATCGGTGACTCCCGCGAGGAGTTGCTCGCTGGGGTTTTCGTAGTCGGTCCGGTTGTGCTCCTCTTCCGTCGAGCAGATCAGGACCCCGAAAGTCCTCTTGGCCGCAGGCTTCCGCGACGCGCGGGTGGTTCGCATTTGCAGGTGCACGTAGCCGATTTCCGCCGCGAGTTGAAACACCCGGGCGCGCGTCACGGGGTTGATGCCCGGATGATTCGTGAAGCAACGGGAAACCGTGGCTCTTGAAATTCCCAGGCGATCAGCGATGAGCTGCTGATTGGCAGCGGAATTGGATAGATTCTTCCTTCTGATGCGTCGGAGCATTCAGGGGATTGCGCCATGTTTCAAGCTCCAATCGGTCCGCGCGGGCTGTTCCCTGCATTTTATTGCAGGCAGTCAAAAAATCCATTTGATGCATAAAATTGCACAAATGGCTTGACGGTGGCCGCGGGTGCTCGAAGTTGTGGGGCAGACACTGTAGATTTGCTCGCGAGACCCGCGCCACAGCACCTCTCCTTCGTGCCGAGGGTAAACCCGCTTTCGGAACGACATCGCAAATTGACCCAAACCCATTTCACTTGAAGTTCGAAATCAAGGACCAGTCCTCCGAGCGCGGTTTCGCCTTGGTTGTCACGCTCAGTTTGATGATTCTTCTGACGGTGATCGCCGTGGGATTGCTGTCGTTGAGCAGTATCTCCGTCCGTGGCGGCGCCGATGAGGAAGTCCGCGCCCGCGCGCAGGCCAACGCCCGGCTGGCCGTCATGCAGGCGCTCGGGGCACTGCAAACCGAGGCTGGCGACGACCGGCGCATCACAGCCGACGCCTCGATTCTCTCGGAGACCGCGCCCCAGCCGCACCTCGTTGGTGTTTGGGATTCATGGTCGCCCGGGGCGATTGCCCGTCCTGACCAGTCGATCGACTCCGCAGGCTATGACCAAGCGAAGCGCGAAGGTTTTCGCAGATGGCTGGTTTCCTCGCCGGACACCCAGGCGGTGAGGGAGCGCGATTGGGCGGCGACGCCCCCGGACATCTCGGATCCGAACTGGATTCCGCTGTTCGCCGGATCCCGCAACGGCTTCGACCTCGGCGCGCGTGCGGTGCCCGTCCCAGGAGGTGCCTATGCCTGGGCGGTCAGCCAGGAAAACACCCGGGCAAAGGTCAACGTCGCGGGACCGGATGCCGATGCCTTGCCCAACATCGCGCTGCAAGCCCAGCGCCGACCGTCGCTTGCGCTCTCCTCGATCCTACAGCAGCCGACACGGGACTGGAACCTGCGCGCCAACCGGGTGCTCTCACTCGCCCAGATCCGTCTGGACGAGGAACTGGCGGGTTTCGACGCCTCGAAAGCCGCGGGTGCCAGCTACACCACCGTCTCGCAAGGTTTGTTGACCGATGCCGTCCGTGGCGGATTGAAAACCGATCTCAGTCTCGGCTTCGAAATGAGTGACATGGATTTCGCCAAACCCGCATGGGGCGATACTCCGAACCCTTTCCGCAATCCCCCTGCGGGTGCGGGTTTCATCTCGCCCGCGTCCTACGGCCAGCAACAGGCGCTGTTCCGGCCGCTGACGGACAATCCGGTCGTGGCATCGGCGACTAACTACGGCGTGGCGTCGCTCTCGTTCCGCTTCTATGGCGCGTCGGTCCCCACCTTCGACCATCTGCGCTCGTTCTATCGGATACCCCATCACCTTTATGGCGGCGGCGAGCCGGTGGTCGCCTCGCGGCGCTCCGATCATGTCGCAGCCGAGACCGCCCCGCCGATGAACCGGACCTATCTCGCACCCAGCGACGCGCCGCCCGGCGATGCATCGACCCTGTCCGTCCGCCCCGTGCTCAACCGGATGATCTATCTGCTCAGTTCGAGGCTGGACGAGGATGATCTGGTGCAACTCGTCATCACCCCCGTGATTTCCCTCTGGAATCCCTACAACAGCCGGCTCGAGATCGACGGAGCCGTGGCCTATCCCTGGATGGACCTGCCCTTCCAGCTCATCTGGGAACGCAGGTCGCCGAACCAAACCGTCGTCATCGAACCCATCGGCATGGCGGACGCGATGGGCAAGCAGTTCGAGAGCAGGGGCCAGAGCCGCCAGGTGGATCCCTATTTCCTCTGCGAGCTTACCGCGAATGGCGACGGAAACCTCTCGGAGCCCATTCGGTTCGAGCCCGGCGAGGTCCGGGTGTTCTACCCGGCTTCGGCCACGCCCATCGAATTCATCCGCAAGGGTTCGAATGCCCAGCGCACGATCCGAATGCGGCCGGCGGAAGACATTTCGGGAGTCAACAAGCGCGGTGGATTCAAGGTTTCCATGCAACAGGCCGACGGCCTAGCGGGACATGGACTGGCCCGATACCAAGTCAAGCAGACCGATGCGATCCGCGTCTCGGTGAAGGATATTTCCAACGTCGGCACCAACAGGGGACAATACCACTACTTCGTCACCCTCGAGGATTCCGCACGCATCCGTGACCCGTCCGACGCCACCCGCGGGCAGGCGATCACCGATGTGCAGATCCTCAACCTCATTTCCGCGGAAAACACCATCTCCTCGCCATGGCGCAGCTACGGCGAACTCAAGAACGGCGATCCCACGCCCTTCGGTGTGATCGAAACCTACCACCGCACCGCCAATTCCAACGTCGGCGGCCAGCCGGTTGCGGACCTGATCTACACCACCAACCCGCGCCAGCAGTCGATCAACCACCAGCTCGCCAACGGCAGCTTCACCGTGGCGCCGCATTTCCAGTCCACGCTGCGCTCGACTCCTTCCTTCGACACCGCCATCCAGACCACCATCGACGGCCGTTGCTCCTATTGGGGGGCGTCGCACAGCTCCTCGGGCAAGAGCCGCCTGCCGTTCTTTGAAATCCCGCGCCAGCCGGTGCTATCGCTCGCCGCGCTCCAGCATGCGGATCTGTCGTCGTCCACCTTCGCTCCGGCCAACCAGTTCGCCAACAGCTGGGCCTCGGCCTACCTCGGCCGGGACAAGACCGCATA
Source organism: Luteolibacter sp. (assembly GCA_049430545.1). GTDB lineage: Bacteria > Verrucomicrobiota > Verrucomicrobiia > Verrucomicrobiales > Akkermansiaceae > Luteolibacter. Next base: position 25,298 of record JBMTCD010000005.1, on the reverse strand, counting down.
CCTCAAACCCGGCGCCACCCAGTTGCCCACGGTGCCCATCTACGACACCTGCTATCTGGCCAACGAGGCGTTGTGGGATTCTTACTTCTTCAGTGGCGCCGCGCCCTTGCTCAGGCACGCCGCCAGTGGCAGGCCGTCCACGGCCTGGGACGAACCGATCGCCATCAAGGAAAGGTCGCTCGAGCGGGTGGTCAGGGATTTCATCGATGATCCGGAAACGAATCCGCTTTCCAACAGCCGCATGCGCCTGATCCGGCGCGGGCTGTCGGACGAGGAGTTGGTTGGGCTGCTGCTGGATCCCGCCGGATGCGCGAGGATCGCAGCGCACCTCTCCGTGGACGGGGCCTTCAACATCAACTCGACCGATGTCGAGGCCTGGATCGCGCTGCTCTCCGGCCTCCGCGGCGAGGCGTTCGAGGTCGAGGGCGGAACCCCGCCTCCCTCTGACCGCACCGGCTTTCCGCGGTCCCGCTATCCCACCGGCCGCCCGGACGACAACTGGAACGGCTTCCGCATGCTCAACGACCAAGAGATCCGCACGCTTGCCGAAAACCTCGTCCAGCAGATTCGCAAGCGCGGCCCCTTCCTCTCGCTTGGCGAATTCGTCAACCGCCGTATCGAGAAATCCGACCTCGGGCTCAACGGCGCGCTCCAGGCCGCCATCGAGGCCGGCGGCCTCAACGGCAACGCCAGCCAGGCACCGTTTTCCACCGAGAAATATCCGTCGGAGGCGAGGGAAAACATCATCGCTGATACCGGTGTGGGCATTCCCGGTTACCTGACCCAGGCGGACCTGCTCCAGTCCCTCGCCCCGGTCATCACGTGCCGCTCCGATACCTTCACCGTCCGCGGCTACGGCGAGGCCAGGGACGCCGGCGGGAAAGTGATCGCGCGCAGTTGGTGCGAGGCCGTGGTCCAGCGAGTTTCCGACTTCGTCGATTCCGTGGATTCCGCGGACACCGCCATTGCCTCGGTCACTCCCGTGAACCGGACCTTCGGCCGCCGTTTTGAAATCATCTCGTTCCGTCGCCTCTCGGAAGCGGAGCTGCGCTAACATCCAAACCCCACTCCAAACCCATGACCAACCTCCGCGGGATTCTCCAAGCCTTGATCACCTGCCTCCTGCTCGTCACGGCGTCCGCCGCCGTCGCCATTCCGATCCGGTTCCTGCCATGGGACGACCAGGTCGCGTCACGCAAGATCGGCTTCAGCACCGGCGAGGAAGTCGTGGAAATACCCGACCTCCACCCGCACAAGCGCAGCAAGGCGTTCGCTTGGGAGGTTGGCAAGACGGGACCTGCCATCATCGACATGGACCGTACCAATCCCGGGGGCGAGGCCGCCTCGGAGCCGCTGAAGCTGCCCGCCGGGATCAAGGAGCCCTTGGTCCTGATCCTGCCGGACAATGGCAGGCCGAGCGGCCTGCGCTGTTTCGTCATCGAGGATGCCGCCGGTGCATTCGGATGGGGAAACATGCGTTTCCTCAACGTCACCGGCAGGGAACTGCTCGTTAAACTGGAGAAAACGGTCAAGTCCCTGCCCGTCGTCTGCAAACCGGTGGACTTCGTCCCCGGAGGAGGCTCCCGCAACATCGGCATCCAGATCGCCGCGCGCGACGACCTGACAGCCATTCTCTATTCCTCCGTATGGGAGCACCATCCGGATGTCCGCAAGCTGGTCATCGTCCTGCCCGGAGCCGACGCCTCCACCGGAGCGCTTGACGTGAAGGTCATTCCCGAGGACCGTCGTTCCGCCGCGCCGGCCACCGCGAGCAGCTCGCCGTGATCCGCGGCCGGCACGTGTTTGATGAAAATCCCGACCTTCTCCGCATTTCTCGCCCTATGCCTGCAGGTTGCGGGCCAATCCCTTCCCGGCAGGACCTTGGTGTGGTCGGATGAGTTCCAGCAGCCGGATGGCTCCGCTCCCGATTCCGCCAACTGGGGATACGACATCGGTGGCGGCGGCTGGGGAAACAACGAAATCCAATACTATACGAACCGCACCGAAAACGCGCGGATCGAAGGCGGCAAGCTCGTGATCGAGGCCCGCGCCGAGAACTTCGGCGGGCGACAACACACTTCCGCGCGCTTGTTGACGAGGAACCGTGCGAGCTGGACTTTCGGCCGCATCGAGGCCCGCATCAAGATCCCGCGCGGCCAGGGAATCTGGCCCGCGTTCTGGATGCTCGGCACCAACATCGGCAGCGTCGGCTGGCCCGCATGCGGCGAGATCGACATCATGGAAAACATCGGCCGGGAGCCATCGATCGTTCATGGAACGGTGCATGGTCCCGGATATTCCGGTGGCGGCGGAATCTCCGGTTCCCACACCTTGCGCGGCACGCAACTGGCGGATGATTTCCACCTTTATGCCATCGAGTGGGAGGCGGACCGCATCCGTTGGTTCATCGATGGCCTGCAATATCACGAGGTCACGCCATCCAGGCTCCCGCAAGGTGGCGGCTGGGTGTTCAACCAACCCCACTTCATCATCCTCAATGTCGCTGTTGGCGGCAACTGGCCGGGCTATCCGGACGGCACCACGGAATTTCCCCAGCGCATGCTGGTCGATTACGTGCGGGTCTATTCCGCCTTGGACACCAATGCCGTGAACGTCACACCCGATCCCGCGGAAAACTGGCTCGGCTACATGAATGTGTCCGAGCTTCCCTCAAATGGCGGGGCCTTTCTCTTCGGCCAGCCATGGAAGAGCTCCGATCTCAGCGCAGGGTTCTCCGGCGGCGTTCTCACCCTGAAGCCGAACAGCATCGCCGATCCCTCGCCCTATTGGTATCGGGGGGGCGGTGCGCCCGGCCATCCCGGCAACAAAACCATGGGTGCCAACATGTATGTGGAAAAAACCGGCACGCTTTCCGGCAGGGCTGTCACCTTTTCCGGAAACGTGATCTCCAACACGCTCACTGGAGCCCACTCCGCGGTCGCTTTCATCAAGGATTTCGCACCGGATTATTCGTCGGCCAATACAATCACGGCACCTCTGGTTTCCGGTTCCTTCAGCATCAGCCTCACGACTGCTCCCGGTGCCGGCCGCCATGTGCAATACGGCTTTGAAACCAGCGGGCCGAATGTCTGGTCCACGGAGCTTGATTCATTCGGAGAGGTGCGGATTGGCGGCCCAACGGATCATTCCTACGCCGCGTGGATCGCTGGTTTCGGTTTTTCGGGCATCGCGAATCCCGATCTTTCGGAATCGGGAGATCCCGACGCCGACGGGCTGTCGAACCTGGAGGAGTTTGCCCTCGACGGCGATCCCGAAAACCCGGCCCCATCCGCCAAGAGCCGCGCCGGGATCGAGACGATCGGCGGCGAGCAGGTCCTCGTTTACACACTGCCGGTTCGCGACGGGGCGATATTCGGAGGCGCTCCGGGCAAGAGCGCTACCCTTGATGGCGTCACATATACCATCGAGGGCTCGGATCAGCTGGTGAACTTCGATCAGGTTGTCACTGAGATTGTGACGCCGCTGTCCGCGGGCTTGCCCGCGCCAAGTGCCGGCTGGAGTTACCGCAGCTTCAGGCTGGATGGCGCGGTCGGCGGCGCGGCATCGCGCGGACCGAGCGGATTCTTGCGCGCGCGCATCGCGAAAGCACCCTGAGCAATGAGTCCGAAAGCCCGATTGCAAGGATCGGTTCGGGGTATTCGTGCCACGCAAGCACAGGCAATCGAAGGACAGGCGGTTTCGACGGTGGGCTCAGCGTCCGCGCCGCCCGGCGAGATCTTCGCGAACGGTCTTGCACATGGCTTCATTCAGCCCGTAGCCGAAAAACAACAGGGCGACGAGGGCGAACCCGGCCGCGGGAATAAGGCTGACCAGCAGCAGGATGCCGTGGTTCGCCTCGGCGGTCTGGGTGCTTCCCGCCACGTATCCGAAATTGGTGAGCAGATATCCCGTGACCGCGCCGCCGATGCCCATTCCGATCTTCTGCGAGCAAGTGGTCGCGGAGAAAACGATGCCGGTGGTGCGGACCTTGAACTTCCATTCCGAGAAGTCCGCGGTGTCCGCGATCATCGCCCAGTAGAGCGTGGCGTTGAGTCCACCGCCAAAGGCATGGATCATCTGCAACGCCATCACCAGCGCGAATTGCCCGGGGGGGATCAGAAAGGTGGCGGCGGCCGAGATGGCGAGCACCGCATGGGCAATGATGAATCCGGCCTTCTTGCCCGTGGCGCGGACGAGGAAACGCGTGGCCATGGCTCCGGCGATGAAGCCGATGTTTCCCAACAGCAGGAAGGTGGTCGTGTGTCCCTCTTCGAAATGAAGATAGTATTTGCAATAATAAACCAAGGTGGCGGCGCGAATGATGATGAAGGTGAGGTCCAGCATGCCCGCGGCGAACATGACCACCCAATGGCGGTTCCGGAACAGGGTGCCCAGATCCTGGATGAGCGTGGTTTTCTGTTCCTTCGCCGGCTGGATGCGTTCCCGCGTGTTGGCGAAGGTGAAAAGGAAGAAACAGACGATGAGCAGGCCGAAAAGCGCGGTGGTGAGCTGAAAGCCGAGTGCCTCATCGCCCTTGCCGAAGAACTTGACCAGCGGCAGCGTGGCTCCGTTGACGATGAAGCCGCCACATTGCGCGAGCACCATTCGGTAGGAATTCAGGCTGGTGCGGTCCAGTGGGTCGTCCGTCATGACCCCCGAGAGGGCGGAGTAGGGGATGTTGATCGCGGTGTAGGCCAGCATCAGCAGGTTGTAGGTGACCCACGCGTAGACGAGCTTCCCCGTCGGATCGAAGTCGGGCACCGTGAAGGTCAGCACCGTCACGACGGCGAGTGGCAGGCACATCCAGAGCAGATAGGGACGGAATTTCCCCCAGCGCGAGTTGGTCCGGTCCGCGATCGCGCCCGTGATGAAGTCGGTGACGCCGTCGAAGCATCTGGCGAAGAGGAACATCGTGCCGACTGCGGCCGCGGCGATGCCGAAGACATCGGTGTAGAAATACATGATGAACGACATCAGGGTCGCCCACACAAGATTGCTGGCGGTGTCTCCCAGTCCGTAGCCGATTTTTTCCTTGATGGTGATCCTGGCGGGTTCTTGGGAGGTCATGGACGGGTTTTGGGATGGGTGATGGTGATGGAGAGGATCCGGCCGGAGCGCGCGAAGAGTTCCGAGCTTTCCTTGGCGGGCAGGATGTTGCCCTCGATCCGGGTGCTTCCGCCATCGCGATGTTCGAGCAGGATCGAGGCTTCGCCGCCCGCCTGATAGCAGATCGGCACTTGGAAGAGGGTGAAGGCCAGGGTGCCGGGGCCGAGGCTCCAGGTTCGCGGGCCTCCGTCGATGCCGGTGTATTCGAATACGTGCGGGACCGTGAAGTATTCGTGCTCCTTCAGCAGGATCGGCGCGAAGACCACGCATCCGGCCTTGATGATGACACCGAGTTCCCCCATGCGGGTCAGGATCTCCTCCTTGACCTGGCCGGTCATGCCGGGTTGCTGCGCGCCCCGGTGGAGCGGAGTGTGGGAGTAGGGATCGGTGGGGAAGGCCCCATAGTGTTTCGCGGTCTTGGTGAAGCCCAGGCCGTTGCGGATTTGGTCGTAGGCCATTTCCAACATCCGCGTGGTCATCGATTCCGGATCCTCTTCGGCCGCGCGGGTGTGGTTTTCCTGCACGGCAAGCAGGAGTTTCGCGACCATATGCCAGTAAATGCTGCCCAGGCCCTCGCATCCGAACATCGTTCCGCTGCGGCCGGTGAACGAACGGTGGTTGAAGACCTGCTCCCACAGTTGGAGAATGCCGGAGCCATCTGCTGCTGCGGCCTCTTCGAGCGCGGGTTCGTTCGCGAACTGGCCGAGCCTCGCGCGGAGGTCGCGGCTGTTGGTGAGATCCGGGTGGAAATGGGCGCGGCCGTCCTCCGCGATACGGATCAGATCGGTGGCGCCGCTTTTCGCCAGTGCGGCGAGGCGTGGAATCCGGGTTTCCCAGTCTGCGGGGAGCGTGTTGCGCGCGAGGAACGGTGCGACCACGCGGTCCGGATAGAGGAGGTAACTGTTCTGGTTTTCCCGGTAGAGGGGGCTTGCGCGCAGCGCGCCCAGCAAGAGCAGAGCGTCATCCGGCTCCAGTGCTCCGCTGCTCAGTGCGGATACCTGGCCCTCGAGCATCAGGTCGAGACGGTGGATGCGGGCCTCGGTATCGCGGATTTCCAGGAGGTTGTAGCTGTGGAAAAGCTCGTCGTCGCGCCGGTTGGCGAGAAGCGTGGCATCGACCGCCGCGAGGGCGGATCCGACAAAATCCACGAGTTCCCGGGTGGTGACGGATGTGAACGGGAACGGTTCTCCGGAGTAAATGGCACAGCGGTGCCTCTCGCCCGCCCGTCCGAGCGCCTCGAACACCTGCATGCACCCGTCGCGCCCGATATCGACCTGCGCGACCGCAGGCAGGATCCCGGCGATTTCAGCCAGCAGGTCCGCCACCGGCTTGGAAATCTCGAAGCTGGCGGGGACGTCCTTGGCGAGCAGTTCGCCGAGGAACACGAGGTAGCGGCGGATGTAGGCCACGGTGACCACCGAGAGGCCCCAGCCGGCGAGGGCGTTGTTGGCATCGTTCCATTCGGGGCGCTGTGTGTTGAGCCAGATGCCGCCGCCCGGGACCAGGTTGCCGAGTTTCACCAGCAGCGGGATCAGCAGTTTTTCGATCAGCGGGACGAGGATGACTTCGCCGTCGCGGTCGGTGAGGAGCTTGCCGTCCGCGCCGATGCGTTCCGCGCGCTCGATGAGTTTCCGGTGCAGCGGCCCGTTGAAATGGATCGAATGCTTGGGGTCCGCGAGGAGGTCGTCGAAGCCGCGGATCTCGTAGGGAACGTGGGCATGACTGTGGCGACGTTCGTTGAGCCTCGCGCCGAGGCGGCCGGGGTGGAAGCGTTCCTCCGCCTCCAGCAGGCGCAGCAGATAGATGATCTGGTGGTCGCCCCAGTAGCCGATGTGGCTCCATGGATCATCGGCGTCGAAGACTTCCCAATCGATGCCCTGGCGGGTGATGCGGTAGGGGTTGTAGCCGTCGGCCGTCGAAGCGTTGAGAAAGATGGTGATCATCGTCCCGAGGCATTCCGGGTAGCTGTATGCGAGGCTTTCCCAGTTTTGGAAGATGTCCCGCCAGTTCCCGGCGTAGTTGAAAAGTGGCTCGCCGGCGGAGTTCGTGGTGTGGATTTCGAAGCGGTTCCACGGCCGGCTGGGGTCTCCATGGCGGCGGCTGAAGCAGATTGGAAGGTATTCCGAGGCGAGACGGCACAACTGCGGGTCGCCTTGTGACGCTGCGAGATTGGCGAGGTGGTCAAGCGCGCACGGATCCGGCAGGGTGGACAGCCATGCGTGATGGCGGGCGGCGATCTCGCGATTGCGGCTTTTCAGGAAGGTGTGGAAATCGGCGCGCGGGAAACGGTAGTTGTCGTGCAAGGTCCCGCCACGCATGCAGTTGAACAGCACGTTCGCGAAATGGTGGACGCAGGCGGTGTTGTCGGCGGTTTGTTGTTCGGCTCCGGCTCCTGCGATGCGCCGCTTGAGAGCCTTGATGCCCGCGGCGAGATCTTCCCGGACTTCCTGCGCGAGAGCGCCTGGATTGCGGAGTCGTTCGTTGAGGCTGCCCACGCCCGCGTGGTCGAGGCCCGTGTCCGCAAGGGTCGTCCACTGTCGGGCTTCCTTCGGCTCGAGTTCAAACTCACTTGCCAAAAGGTGTGCTCCGAACACGCCGCGGACCTCGGTTTCCGCATGGACCGGGGCACCCTTGCGGAAAGCTTCCACTTGTTCGTCGGACAGCAGCAGGATGGGGCAATCCAATCCGAAGGACCAAGCGCAGGCCGCCCGGAGCGATTCGCAGGGCTCCGCGCGGTCGGTGATTCCCGAGTTCAGCGTGTAGATGCCCAATCCGTGGCCGGCGATCGCTTCGTGGCGCATATACGCGGCGGCGAGATAGCTGAAGCGGGCGTAGGTTTCCTGGGTGACGCCGGAGGGAAGCAGGTGGTGCCAACCGTCGAGCAAGCGGATCCGGCAGGGTTTGGCTGCAAGGTTTTCGAGATGACAGGTCCGGACCAGTCCGAAACGTCCGCTCACCGCGAGTTCCCAGCGGATCAGCAGGCCCAGAGTCTGGTTGATTTCCTCGAAAATCACGCTGGTGCCGGCCACATGCTTGTAAAGATTTCGAATGGCCGCATGCCCGAAAGTGCCGGGAGCCCATGGTTCCCATGGCATTCCGTCGCAGGTCAGCAGGCTGAGAACGCCGGCTCCCTTGGGATGGCTGAGGATCTTGTCCGCGGTCTGGTAGGGGAAAATCGCATGATCCGGATCTACCCGCCCGGCGGTGAATCCGCCGTTGCTGCCGACAAAGAGCCAGAAGTCCGAATCCGATGCCACGCTCATCAGGAAAGGAGGCATCCGGTCCACGTGGCGGATAACCAGATAGGGCTCGCCCTGGATCAGGACAGGCATCTCGTGGCGTTCATGGGAAGACATGGCCGGAATGCCCGCGGGCATGGAGATGGACCTACGCCGTGGAAGCTGCGACTTGCCGGCGTGAGCGGGGGATTTCGGTGGCTGGATCGGTGAATGCATGGAATCGGGTGGGAACGGGGAACGGTCGGTTTTTACCCTGCCTCTGCGGGGTCGGACTGCATGGGATTCCAGTGCGGTCCTGCTCGGGTTTTGGAACAGGATTTGACCGGTAACGTGGATTGGCAGTCTTGGAATTTGCGGTTCCGAGGGCGAGATCGATAAGTCAGGAAAATCTCTCCCACAAGCCCGAATTGCATTTTATTACATAATCTGGGCCGCCACGGAAGGCGCCATTCGACGCGCGAAAAAAAGCCGGACGGGATCTCCCGTCCGGCTTTTTGATAGGTGGCTAGGCGGTTGGAAACCGCCGCCACCGGGGGCTCACATCATGCCGCCCATGCCGTGGTCGTGGCCATGGCCGCCGGGAGCGGCTTTTTCCGGCTCTGGGATATCGGTGACGAGGCACTCGGTGGTGAGCAGCAGGCCGGAGATCGAGGCGGCGTTCTGGAGTGCGGTGCGGGTGACCTTGGTGGGGTCCACCACGCCGGACTTGATCAGGTCCTCGAACTCGCCGGTGGCGACGTTGTAGCCTTCGTTGCCTGTGGCCTTCTTGACGTGCTCGACGATGAGCGCGGACTCGCGGCCGGCGTTGGCGATGAGCTGGCGCAGCGGAGCTTCCACGGCGCGGGCGACGATGCTGGCACCGGTGGCTTCGTCACCGACGAGGCCGAGGTCCTTGACGTTGCCTTGGGCGCGGAGCAGCGCGGTGCCGCCGCCTGCGACGATGCCTTCCTCGACTGCCGCGCGGGTGGCGTGGAGGGCGTCTTCGACGCGGGCCTTTTTCTCCTTCATCTCGGTTTCGGTGGCCGCGCCGACGTTGATGACGGCCACGCCTCCGGCGAGCTTGGCGAGGCGCTCTTGGAGCTTCTCGCGGTCGTAGTCGCTGGTGGTTTCCTCGATTTGCTTGCGGATCAGGTTGACGCGGCCGGTGATGGCCTCGGAAGTGCCGCCGCCTTCGACGATGACGGTGTTTTCCTTGGCGATGGTGATGCGCTTGGCGCTGCCGAGGTCATTGATCTCGACGTTCTCAAGCTTGATGCCGAGGTCCTCGGTGATGACACGGCCGCCGGTGAGGACCGCGATGTCTTCAAGCATGGCCTTGCGGCGATCGCCGAAACCGGGAGCCTTGACGGCGGCGACGTTGAGGATGCCGCGCAGCTTGTTGACCACGAGCGTGGCGAGCGCCTCGCCCTCGACGTCCTCGGCGATGATGAGCAGCGGCTTGCCGGACTTGGCCACCTTCTCAAGCAGCGGCAGCATGTCCTTGAGCGACGAGATTTTCTTCTCGTGAATGAGGATGTAAGGGTCGTCGAGCTGGGCTTCCATGCTCTCGGCATTGGTCACGAAGTAGGGGCTGAGGTAGCCCTTGTCGAACTGCATGCCCTCGACCACTTCGAGCGTGGTCTCGATGGTCTTGGCTTCCTCGACGGTGATGGTGCCGTCCTTGCCGACCTTGTCCATGGCCTCGGCGATGATGTCGCCGATTTCCTGGTCGGAGTTCGCCGAGATCGAGGCGACCTGGGCGATTTCCTTGGCGTCGGAGACGGTTTTGGAGAGCTTTTTCAGCTCGCCGACCACCGCTTCGGTGGCCTTGAGGATGCCGCGCTGCAGCGAGATCGCGTTGGCACCGGCGGCCACGTTGCGCAGGCCTTCCTTGTAGATCGCCTCGGCGAGCACGGTGGCGGTGGTGGTGCCGTCGCCGGCGATGTCGCTGGTCTTGGAGGAAACTTCGCGGATCAGCTGGGCGCCCATGTTTTCATAGGGGTCTTCAAGCTCGATTTCCTTGGCAACGGAAACGCCGTCCTTGGTGATGGTGGGCGAGCCGAATTTCTTGTCGAGGATCACGTTGCGGCCGGCGGGGCCGAGGGTGGCCTTGACGGCGCGGGCGAGTTTCTCAACGCCGCGCAGCAGCGACTGGCGGGCGGATTCGTCGAATTGGAGTTGTTTGGCCATGGTGTTTGTTCTGTTTTGTTTTGTTAGATTGGTTGGATCAGTCGGATTGGACGGATCGGTCTGATCTTTTGAAATCAGCCGCAGACGCCGAGGATGTCGGACTGGGAGATGATGAGAACTTCCTGACCGTCGATCTTCACCTCGGTGCCGCCGTATTTGGAGATGAGCACCTTGTCGCCGACCTTGACGTGGAAGACGATTTCATTGCCGTTGTCGTCCTTGCCGCCGGTACCGAGCGCGAGCACTTCGGCTTCCTGGGGTTTTTCCTTGGCGCTGTCCGGAAGGACGATGCCGCCGGCGCTGACGGCTTCGGCTTCGATACGTTTGACGAGGACGCGTTGTCCGAGTGGTTTGATGTTGGCCATGTGTTTGTATGGTTGTTGGTTTGTGGTTTGGTGAGAAGCCACGCCGCTTGTGCGGAGTGGAAAGTTTTCTGTTAGTCCACGACTTCGGCGTCCACGACCTTGCCCTTGGCTTGTTTGGGCTCGGATGAGGATGGCTCGTCGGCGGGCTGGACTTCGGGTGGGGCGGCTCCGCCGGCCTGGGCTTGCTGGGCCGCTTGGGAGAGGGCTTGGAGCGAGCCCTCGAGGTCGGAAACGGCGGAGTTGATCTTGTCGAGATCGTCGCTGGTGATCGCGTCCTTGACGGCCTGGATCTTTCCTTCGAGCATCGTTTTGAGTTCGGCGGGCGCGTTTTCGCCGAGTTCGGCGAGTTGTTTCTCGACACTGAAGACGAGGTTTTCCGCCTTGTTCCTGGCGTCCACCTTCTCGGCGCGCTTGCGGTCTTCCTCGGCGTGGGCCTCGGCGTCCTGTTTGGCTTTCTCGATCTCGTCCTTCGACAGGCCGGAGGAACCCTGGATCGAGATTTTCTGTTCCTTGCCGGACTGCTTGTCCTTGGCGGAAACGTGGAGGATGCCGTTGGCGTCGATGTCGAAGGTGACTTCGATCTGCGGTTCGCCGCGGCGGGCGGTGGCAATGCCGTCGAGTCGGAAATTGCCCAACAGCTTGTTGTCGGAGAACATCGGCCGCTCGCCCTGGCAGATGCGGATGTCCACGGCCGGCTGGTTGTCGGCGGCGGTGGAGAAGATCTGCGATTTTTTCGCCGGAATGGTCGTGTTGCGCTCGATCATCGGCGTGGCGCGCGAGCCTTCGGTTTCGATCGAGAGCGTGAGCGGGGTGACGTCGAGCAGGAGCACGTCCTTCACATCGCCGCGCAGCACGCCGCCTTGGATGGACGCGCCGATGGCGACGACTTCATCCGGGTTGACGCCTTGGTGGGGCGTCTGGCCGGCGAGTTCGCGGGCGGTCTCGACCACCTTGGGCATGCGGGTCATGCCGCCGACGAGCACGAGTTCGTCGATCTGCGAGGCGCTGACACCGGCCTCGGCGAGACAGTCTTTGACCGGTTTTTTGGTGCGCTCGAAGAGGGAATCGGTGAGTTGTTCGAGTTTCGAGCGCGTGAGATTGAGCTGGATGTGCTTCGGGCCGGTGGCGTCCGCCGTGATGAAGGGAAGGCTGATGTCGTAGGACTGCGAGGAGGAAAGCGCGATCTTGGCTTTTTCCGCCTCCTCCTTGATGCGCTGGAGCGCGTCGGGTTGGCCTGACAGGTCGATGCCCTGGTCTTTTTTGAACTCGTCCACGATCCACTGGATGAGAGTGTTGTCCCAGTCGTCACCGCCGAGTTTGGTGTCGCCGTCGGTGGCGAGTACCTCGAAGACGCCGTCGCCGATTTCGAGCACTGAAATGTCGAAAGTGCCGCCGCCGAGGTCATAGACGGCAATTTTCTCGTCGGACTTCTTGTCGAGACCGTAGGCGAGCGCCGCGGCGGTTGGTTCGTTGATGATGCGGAGCACTTCGAGGCCTGCGATTTCACCGGCGGCCTTGGTGGCGTTGCGTTGGGAATCGTTGAAATAGGCTGGCACGGTGATGACCGCTTGTTTGATGGGTTCACCGAGTTTGGCTTCGGCGTCGGCCTTGAGCTTGCCGAGCACCATGGCGGAAATTTCCTGCGGCGAGAAGGTTTTGGTTTCGCCGGCCACTTGCACCTGGATGTGGGCGTCGCCGTTGGGGGCGGCGACGATGGTGTAGGGCAGGCGCTTGTCGGCGTCGGTGAGTTCGGCGAATTTGCGCCCGATCAGTCGTTTGGCGGAGAAAATCGTGTTTTTCGGGTTGGTGATCGCCTGGCGTTTGGCGGCCTGGCCGACGAGGCGCTCGCCGTTCTTGGCGAATGCCACGACGGACGGCGTGGTGCGCGCGCCTTCCGAGTTTTCGAGCACCATCGGTTCGCCGCCTTCCATGACGGCCATGCAGGAGTTCGTGGTGCCGAGGTCGATTCCGAGAATTTTGGACATGAGATCGTTTCCTTTCCGAGTTGGAGAAAATGGGCGGGAGAGTTGGTGTTCCCATCGCATGTGTTGTGCCAAGGCCGTCTTTGCTTTTTGCAAGTAATTGACAATGAATAAACTAAATATTTCCGGGATGGGTCGAAGAATCTGGAATGCTGATTTTTAGCGACAAAATGTCACACCAGGCAGGCGACAACGTGACGCGTTGCGCGGAAATGCCGCATTGGATTTTTCCGGTCTTGAACCTGTGCGACTTCCATTCCTAGTTTTCGTGACACTTCATGCGAGCCCAGCCATTCATATGGATTCCACGCGGCGAGCCGTTCCGGCAGGACGGTTCCGGCGGCTCGGGTTCGTTTCCGCCGATTTTGGAGCATTTGATTCGTCAGCGCGGACTCCCGGAGGGTATGGATCTGGACGATTACCTGCATCCGAAGCTGCGGAATTTGGCGGATCCCTTTCTGATTCCGGACATGCGGCTTGCCGTCGAGCGGCTGCTTCAGGCCATCGATCACCGCCAAGACGTCTGTATTTTCGGTGATTATGACGTGGACGGTGTGTCGTCGATCACCCTGATGCGGCGCATTCTGATGGCTTATGGCATCGAGCCACGGCACTTCATTCCGCGGCGTGGCCCGGAAGGTTACGGCCTGAGTGCCGCGGCATTGAAACGTTGCATGGCCGAGGGGCCGAGACCGGATCTGTTGCTGACGGTCGATTGCGGCACGGTGTCGATCGATGAAGTCGCCATGCTGCGCGAGGAAGGGATCGACGTGTTGATTGTCGATCACCACGAACCCATGCCCGATGCGCGGCCGGACTGCTGCGCGCTGGTGAATCCCAAATGCGGCTCGGATTTCACCTATCTTTGCGCCGCCGGAGTGGTCTTCAAACTGGGCCATGCACTGTTGAAAACCCGGCCCGCTCCGCTCGAATTGAAGGAACTCATCGAGCTGGTGGCGGTGGCGACGATTTCCGACATCGTGCCGATGGTCGGCGAGAACCGCCTGATCGTCCGCCACGGTCTCAAACACCTGCCGAACACCCTGAATCCCGGCCTGCGCGCGCTGCAGGATGTCACCGGCATGAACGGCTCGGCGACCTCGATGGATGTCGGTTTCCGCATTGGCCCGCGGCTCAACGCGGCGGGACGCATGGACGTGCCCGAGGATGCGCTCGCCACTTTGACCACCGATTGCCGGCGGCTCGCGCGCGATCTCGCGATGAAACTCGATGAATACAACCGCGAGCGGCAGAACTTCGAAAGCCGCATCCGCAACGAGGCGGTGGAAATGCTGGCCCGCGATTTCGATCCGTTGCGCGATCCGGTGATCGTGCTCGGCTCGCGCGATTGGCACCACGGGGTGGTCGGCATCGTTGCTTCCCGGCTGATGCGCCAATATCACAAACCGACGTTCATCATCGCCATCGACGAGGATGGCATCGGCAAGGGATCCGGCCGCAGCATCGAGGGCGTCTCATTGGTCGAGGCGATCCGCGCCTGCGAATCCGAACTCATCGCTGGTGGCGGACACGCCATGGCCGCCGGACTTTCGGTCCACGAGGACAAAATCGAGATTTTCCGCCAGCGCTTCGCTGAATATGTGCTGGCCACCACCAGCGAGGAGCAGCGGCGGCCGAAATTGTGCTACGACGCGGAAATATCCTTCGATCAGCTGTCGCTGGATTTCCTCGCGAGCTACGAGTTGCTCCAACCATTCGGAAACGGCAACCCGCAGCCGGTTTTCATCTCGCGCGGCATCAACCTGAGCCGCCCGCCATTGCGCATGAAAAACCACCACCTGCGTTTCATGTTGCGCCAGGGTTATCACGAGCAGGACGCCGTGTTTTTCGGCGGCGGCGAGCATCCGCTGCCCGATCCGCCGTGGGACGTCGCGTTCACCATCGACCGCAACACGTTCCGCGGCCGCACTTCGCTGCAGCTCGTGGTCCAGGATGTGCGGGCCGCGCAATAATAATCCCGCGCGAAAAGGCACCGCGGATTTTGACATGGCCTGGCGATTCGCTACGTTCCGCGCCGTTCGAACCCAACCACCCGCATCATGAGCGAAACGACCCATGAAAAACACGTGTTCCAAGCCGAGATCCAGCAGTTGCTCGACCTGGTGGTCCATTCACTATACACCGACAAGGAGATCTTCCTGCGCGAGCTGGTTTCCAACGCCTCCGACGCGATGGAGAAACTCCGCCACGTCGAGGCCACCGAGAAGAACGTCCATCAGCCGGACCTCGCGTTGGAAATCCACATCACGACCGACGAGGCCGCCAACACGCTGACCATCACCGACCGCGGCATCGGCATGTCGCACGACGAGTTGGTGAAAAACCTCGGCACCATCGCCCACTCGGGCACCAAGTCCTTTCTCAAGTCCGTCAAGGAAGGCAACGCCGTGCCCGGCAACATGATCGGTCAGTTCGGCGTCGGCTTTTACTCCGCCTTCATGGTGGCGGACAAGGTGGAAGTCCACTCGCGTTCCTGGCATGCCGACTCGCCGGAACTGGTGTGGACCAGCGATGGGAAATCCGGCTACGAAATCACCGAGACCACCGGCCTCGACCGCGGCTCGAAGCTCGTGCTCCACCTCAAGGACGACTGCAAGGAATACGCCACCGAGTCGCGGGTGAAACATCTTATCGAAACCTACAGCAACTTCGTCGGCTTCCCGATCCTGCTCAACGGCAAGCGCGTCAACGAAGTCGAGGCGCTGTGGCTGAAGAACAAATCCGAGATCAGCGACGAGCAATACAAGGCGTTCTATCAGTTCGCCTGCAAGGCATGGGACGAGCCCGTGTATCGCCTTCACTTCAGCGCCGACGCGCCGCTGGCGATCAACGCGCTGGTTTTCGCGCCATCGGAAAACCCCGAGCGCATGGGCTTCGGCAAGGCCGAGCCGGCGGTGGCGCTTTACTGCCGCAAGGTGCTCATCGACCCCTCGCCGGAAGGCCTGCTGCCGGACTGGATGCGCTTCATGAAGGGCGTGGTGGACAGCGCCGACATCCCGCTCAACATCTCGCGCGAGACGATGCAGGACAGCGCGCTCATCCGCAAACTCGGCGGCGTCATCTCGAAGCGCGTGATCAGGATGTTCGAGAAGGAAGCCGAGGCCGATCCGGAGAAATACCGCGGCTTTTACCGCAAGTTCGACCGCTTCCTCAAGGAGGGCGTCGCCACCGACCACGCCAACCGTGAAGCCTTGGCGAAACTGCTGCGCTTCGAGTCTTCGATGACCGATCCCGGCGCGGTCTGCGGTTTCACCGACTATGTCTCCCGGATGAAGGACGGGCAGGACACGATCTATTATCTCATCGGCGCCAGCCGCGACCAAATCGAGAGCAGTCCCTATCTCGAAGCCTTCAAGAGCCGCGGACTCGAAGTGATCTATTTCACCGACGCGGTGGACGAATATGTCATCGAGACACTCGGCACCTTCGATGGCAAGAAGCTCGTTTCCATTCGCAATGCCGATGTGGAATTGGACGACCGCGAAAACGAAGGTGAGGCATTGGGTGAAGAACAAACCACATCGCTGTGCGACTTCCTCAAGCAGGAACTCGGCGATCGTGTCGTCTCCGTGGCCGCCGGCAAGCGCCTGGTGGACAGTCCGGTGCTCGCGCTGCTGCCCGCCGACAGCATGAGTCCGCAGATGCGGCAGATGATGAAGGCCATCGACGAGAACTTCAAAGACGAGGTGAAGGTGGAACTCGAAATCAACCCGCGCCATCCGCTGGTGAAACAACTCGCCGCCGCCAAGGACGCCAATCCCGAGCTGGCAAAACTGGTTTCACATCAGTTGCTCGACAACGCCCTGATCTCCGCCGGTCTGCTCGAAGACGCCCGCGACACCATCCGCCGCATGAACGAACTCATGCAAAAAGCCTTGGGTTGAACCCGAATACAAGAACCTCAATCATCAACCAAGAAAGGCACGAAAAACACGAAATGATGCGGACGATTCGAGCTTCAATTTGAGGTTTGTATCCATTCTGCAAACTTTCGTGATTTTTGGTGTCTTTCGTGGTTGAATTCTTCGACCAATGCACCAGCGCCCGCCGAAAAAATTCGTTCCGGTTCCGTTCGAATACCATCAGGGGATCGAACTGGATATCGACTCGCTCACCAATCTCGGTGCGGGCGTCGGGCGTATCGGCGGCTGGGTCGTCTTCGTGCCGTTTTGGTTGGCCGGAGAAAAAATCCGGGCGCGCGTGCACCGCAACGACAAGAACTGCTCGCATGCGGATCTCGTCGAGGTGCTTGTGCCATCGCCGGACCGTGTCGGGCCGCGTTGTCCCTTGTTCGGCGAGTGCGGCGGCTGCCAATACCAGCATCTCGCCTATCCGAAGCAGCTCGAATGGAAGACGCGCCAGGTCGGTGAGTTGATGAAACACATGGCCGGCATCGAGTTTCCGGTGAATCCGTGCCTCGGCACCGACCAGATCTGGCATTACCGCTCGAAGATCACCCCGCACTTCGAGCGTCCGCGCTCCGGCGTGGTGGGCGAGATCGGCTTTCTTGCCGCCGCACGGCGCAGGATCGTGGACGTCCCGCAATGCGACATCGCGATGGAGGAGATCAACCGGGCGCTGCCGGAAATCCGCACCGCCATCCGCGCCAAAGGCCATACCTTCAAGCGCGGCTCCACCATCCTGATGCGCGCCACCGAAGGCCGGGTCGAAACCGACTTCAAGGCCACAGTCAGCGAAAGGGTGGGGGATCTGACGTTCCGTTTCCTCGCCGGCGATTTCTTCCAGAACAACCCGTTCATCCTGCCCGCATTCACCGGCTACGTCGCAAAACAAGCCGCCGGCGCACGATTCCTGGTGGACGCCTACTGCGGTTCCGGCCTGTTCGCGCTGACCCTGGCGAAACACTTCGAACAAGTCGCCGGTGTCGAGGTTTCCGAAACCTCCTGCGAGTGGGCGCGCCGCAACGCCGAGTCCAATGATATCGCCAACGCAGCCTTTCTAACAGCCTCGGCCGAGGAAATCTTCGCGCAGATCACCTTCCCGCCGGAGGAGACCGCCGTGGTCATCGATCCGCCGCGGAAAGGCTGCACCCCCGAGTTCATCCAACAGCTCATCGCGTTCCATCCCGTGCGGCTTGTCTATGTCTCATGCGATCCCGCCACTCAGGTGCGCGACCTGCGGTTGCTCAGCGAGGGTGGCTATCAACTCCGCGACGTCCAGCCCTTCGATCTATTCCCGCACACCCGCCATCTGGAGTGTGTGATGACGCTGGAGCGTGTGTGAGTAAACCCGGGCACGTTGACGCGAGATGATTCATCCCATCAGCGGCTTGTTGGAAAACGCTCGATATCGCCTGGGAAGCTCCCGGGTAGCATCCGCAGGCGATTGTCCGTGTGAGCAGGTCCAGGGATTTCAGAATCCGCTGCGATACCGGTGGATGCCTTCGGCCACCGCGCGGGCGATGGCCTCGCGGTAATCGCCGGATTTCATCCGCTCGCGCTCTTCCTCGTTGCTCACGAAGCCGCCCTCCACCAGGATGGCCGGGTGGGCGGAATTGCTGATCACGTAGTAGCGGGCGAATTTCGCGTTGCGGTCCACCGTGCGGGTTTGGCGGAGCAGGCTGCGTTGCACGAAATTGGCGAGCACCTGACCTTCGCGGCTGTGGTAGAAGGTTTCCAAACCGGTGACGTGACGCTTCCAGGTGTAGTTGTAATGGATGCTCACGAAGATGGCATTCTTGTGGCTGTTGCCGATGGCCACCCGCCGGGGCAGGGAGACGAAGTAATCGCTGCGGCGCGTCATCACCGTCTTGTAGCCCATTTGCTTGAGGCGCTTTTCAAGACGCACCGCGGTGTCGAATGCCAGATGCTTTTCGTAAACCTTGCCCCATTGGGCGCCGTTGTCATGCCCGCCGTGACCTGCGTCGATCACCACGGTCTGGAAGTTTGCGGCCAAAGCGACGGGTCCCATCACGCATGCCGCACAAAAAACAATAAGACGCAGGATGTGATTCATGGCAGTGATTTGCTCGAAAAGCTGTTCAGAGACATTGATTTTTCAGGAAAATTGTAAAGATGAATCGGCGGTTGGAGTGGGGGGATATGGTTTTTTTGAGGAAGGCTCAATAAGGAATGGCTGGGCGTTCGGAAGCGTTGCGGGTGGCGCTGCGGCGCTCGGCCTCGGCCTTTGGATCGTAGGGAATGCTGTTGACCACTTGGACAGACCCGTCCGCCAGCGTGAGCAGTTTGGGGTCGCCTTGCGGCGGTCGGCGATGAATCTGGCGGTTGACGAGACCGCCATCGGTATCGACCACGCAGTGGACCCAGAGGGTCGGTGTGGCAAGGAACATGGTGTGCATGCGTTGCTGGCCGTCGATGGTGACGAGCGGCTTGCGCAGTTGGAGGATTTCGCCGAGCGGGAAAGTGCGGACGAACTGCCCGGTTCTGCCGTCCACGATTTGCGCGAATAGGCGGGTCTTGGAATCACCGGAGAACCGGATCAACCGGAACTCGCGGGTGTTTCCTCCGCGCACGCCGACTTTCTGGGACCAATAGGGCTGGCTGTTGATCTGGCTGAAGAAGGCGCGGTTGGTGGAAGTGCCTTCGACCGTTTGTCCGGGCATTTTGACCACGCCGGTCACGGTGAAATTGCCCGGATCATGGAGCAGGAAATGTTCGGAAAGGTGGACTTCGCGCGCCATCGTCTGGCCGGCACCGATTTTCATGGAGCCGAAAAGCGGCCGCTTGCGGACGTTGACCTGGCTGCCGTCCGAGCGCTTGATGATGAAGTCCAGCCATTGGTAGCGGCCGTCACTGTGAAGCGCCAGATCGCGCCCGGAATGGTTGGTGAGGGTCATTACTGCGATCACCGGCTCGCCGGCAAGATGGTTTTTCTGGGGGATCCTGAGCGATGCGGCGAGTTGCGCGTGAGCCGGAAGGGCTGCGAACGATAGCAGGGCGGCAAGCAGGGACGATGTCCATCGGATCATGGGCGGCAGCTTTAAACCACGATCCGTGGTGCGTCAACCTAACGGGCGAAGGTGATTTTTCGCAGAGTCCGTGAAATCGATTTCTGCGTGGACCACGCTGTGTCGGGACGCCATGTTCCGCTGCATGAAGCGGTTTTTCGGTTGTTTGCCTGTCTTGGTGTGTTGCGCCGTGCCGGCCATTGCCGGGGAATTGCCGGCGGTGGAACTGGCGATTCCCGCAGCGGTGAAATCGCTGGCGAAGCCATCCGCCGCGGCGGGGGTGCCTGCCGGTGCTGAGATCGCGGTGAGCGCTGCGAGCGAAGCGGCCCAGAGGCAGGTCAATTCGGGCATGGCCTACCTCCAGGCGGGCTGGGATTTCCAGGCAAGCCGGCATTTCGCCGCCGCCATGACCGCGGACCCGCAATGCCTGCTCGCGCACTGGGGCATGGCGCTCTGCTTGATCGATCCGGGCCCGGAGAATCTCGCCGCGCGCGATGCCGCATTGAAACGCCTGTTCGGCTTGGTGGAAAGCGGCGCGGGGACCGAACTGGAACGCGGTTACGCCTACGGATTGCTCAGATACATCGAGGCCGGTCCATCGGCAGCCGCAGATGCCTATGGGAAGGTTTCCGCACGCTTCCCCAACGAATTGCAGGCGGCCATGCTCGCCGCCCTGTTTGGACGGGGTGGATTCGATCCCGCCGGCAACCCGAATCCATCCCAGGAAACTTCCGAGAACCGGTTGCGCACCCTGATGGCCAAACATCCCGGAAATCCTGTGCCGCAGTATGCGCTGCTCTTCATTCGTGCCGAGGGCGCGGTCGGCGGCGAGTCCCTTGCCATGGCACTCGGCCTTGCGATACACTGGCCGGATTTCGCGCCTTATCAGCACACGCTCGGCCACTACGAATGGCGGTCCGGCAATCACAGCCGGGCCAGCGAGGCATTTGGACGGGCCGCCTCGCATTACCGGAAATGGATGGACACCCAAGGCATCGCTGTCGCCGATTGCCCGGAGTGGCTGAAATCCCGCTGCTACCAGATCATGGCCATGCATTCGATGGGTGAAACCGAGGCCGCGCTTGCCGCTGCCAGCGAACTGGCCGCCATTCCCATGGATCCCGATCGCCCGGCCTCTGCCGGCAACCGCTTTCTCATGTGGGAGGTGAAAACCTTGCCGGCTCGTCTGCTGATCTCAGAGGGCAATGGCAAAGCCCGCAAAGCCGCCGCCACCCTGCCCAAACCCGAGGTGCTCGCACCCTTTCGTGACCACTCGCTCGCCTGTCTCTGGATTGACGGCTTGCGCTTGCTGCTTGAGGTGCGGGCGCTGCTTGACGAGGGCGAGACCGAAGCCGCGCGCGAGGCGCAGATCGCGCTCGCCCGTCATGGCGAACTCATGGCCCGCGCCCGCCATGCCGCCCAAGCCGGCGGCGAAATCTCTCCCTGGTCCAGTGCTTTCCGCTCGATGGAAATCCTCACCAGCGAACTGCGCGGCGACATCGCACTCGCCGGCCAATCCGATACCATCCGTGCCTCCGCCTTCAACTGGTTCAGCGCCGCGGCCGAGCGCCAATCACCCGCCTCACTCCAGATGCCTCCCGCCGTCCTCACGCCGATGGCCGGCCGGCTCGGCGATTTTCTCATGGCAGAGGGAAAAACCGCCGAGGCCCTCGCTGCCTACGGGCGCGCCCTTGCCCTTTTCCCTGCGCATCCTGGGCTGCTCGCGGCGCTCGAAATAGCCCTCCGGAAGGACGGGCGCGACGATGATGCCGACGAAACCAGCCGCCGACTCAAATCGCTCGGGATCCAAAATTGACGGGTCGCCGTCTCCAATCCTTGGATTCATGGCCCCCGAAAAAATGGCCGCCGAAGGGTCCCTCCTCCGGCGGCCGGAGTTATCCGGCCCACATCCACACCCATGGATTTCGGCAGACAACCTTGCTGTTGCACCCATCCATCAAGCGGCGGTTGCCCGCCGCTTGCGTTGAAACCAGACAATAAAGTTTTGCCAACGTTTAAAGATTTTCAAAATTTCTCACCCGCTGCGGATTCGTGCAACTTGGCACTTGGAAAGCCGTGGCTCATTTCCAAGCTTGGGGCATGCCGCACAGCCACATCGATGTCCGCTACGTTGCCAATCTCGCCCGCCTGGAGCTGACCGAGGCGGAGGTGGCGACCTTCCAGTCGCAGCTCGAGGCGATCCTGCGTCAAGTGGATGCGATTGCGGGATTGGACACCAGTGGCATCGAGCCCACGGCGCATCCCTCGCCGGTATTCGGGCGGATGCGGGACGATGCGCCCCATCAAAGCCTGCCCCCTGCGGCGGTCTTGCAAAACGCCCCGGACCAGGCCCAAGGTCAGATCCGCGTGCCGAAAGTGGTGGCGGATGCCTGAGAAACCCGGAAAACCATCCACCTTTCACGCCCATGACGATTTCCGATCTGCGCCGGCAATTCAAGGCCGGTGAATCCACGCCCGCAGCATTGCTTGAAACGCTCGCCGGTGAGATCGCGCAACGCGACGGCGAGGTCGGCGCCTATTTGTCCCACGATCTCGAATCCGCACTTGCGGAGGCCGCCGAGGCCGACCTCTCGCTGCCGCTCGGCGGGATCCCCATTGCCATCAAGGACAATATCAATCTGCTCGGCCAGCCCTGCACCTGCGGCTCGCGTTTCCTCGCGGAAAACTACACCGCGCCCTACGATGCCACCGTCATCCGCAAATTGCGCGCAGCCGGCGCCATTCCCTTCGGCCGGATGAACATGGATGAGTTCGCGATGGGCTCGGCCACCGAAAACTCCGCGCTGCAAGCCACCCGCAACCCGCTCGATCTTGAGCGCATCCCCGGCGGCTCGTCCGGTGGCTCCGCAGCCGCCGTGGCGGCGGGCAGCGCCGTGGCCGCGCTCGGTTCCGATACCGGCGGCTCGATCCGCCAACCGGCGTCGCACTGCGGCGTCGTCGGCCTGAAGCCCACCTACGGCCGCGTTTCGCGCTACGGGCTGGTCGCCTTCGCATCTTCGCTCGACCAGATTGGCCCGCTCACGCGCACGGTCGAGGACGCCGCGCTCGTTTTCCAGGCCATCGCCGGATTCGATCCTGCGGATTCCACATCGCTGGATGTCCCGGTGCCGGATTGCCTGAGCGGACTCTACGATGGCGTGCAAGGTCTCAAACTCGGCGTGCCGAAGGAATACTTCGGCGATGGCATCGACGTGGGTGTCCGGAAAAATGTCGAGGCCGCGATCCAGAAACTCGCTGGGCAAGGCGCGGAGATTGTCGATATATCACTTCCACACACCGAACACGCAGTCGCCACTTATTACATTATCGCACCGGCCGAGGCATCGTCGAATCTCTCGCGCTTCGATGGCATCCGCTATGGCCACCGCGCCGCGAATCCCGCGGACATCCTCGATCTTTACAGGAAATCGCGCGAGCAGGGCTTCGGCGCGGAGGTGAAGCGCCGCATCATCCTCGGCACCTATGTGCTGTCTTCCGGCTATTACGACGCCTACTACGGCCGCGCCCAGAAAGCGCGCACGCTGATCCGCCGCGATTTTGAAAACGCCTTCAAGCAGGTGGACGCCATCGTTTCGCCCGTGGCACCCAGTCCGGCACGACGGATCGGCGCTTATGCCGGCGACCCGCTCCACGAATACCTCAGCGACGTCTTCACCCTCTCCGCGAACCTCGCCGGCATTCCCGGCATTTCGGTGCCTTGCGGCGTGACGGACTTCGACGGCGGAAAAAACCTCCCCACCGGCCTGCAGGTCCTCGGGCCGCACCTTGGCGAGGCGATGATTCTGCGCGTGGCGCGGGCGGTGGAAAAGTAGGCGCGCTTTCGCCATCGGGCGCTTGCCAGCGTGGGGTGCGGTTTGCATCTTCGCGCGCATGTCACGCCAGCACCGCATCACGATCCTCGCCGGAGACGGCATCGGCCCGGAAGTCATGGCCGGGGCCATCCGTGTTCTCGACGCCGTCGAAACAAAGTTCGATTTCAAGGTTTCGCGCAGCGAGCACCTCGTGGGCGGCGCGGCGATCGATGCGACCGGCCACCCGCTGCCGCCGGAGACGGTGACCGCTTGCGAGCAGGTGGACGCGATCCTGTTCGGCTCCGTCGGCGGTCCGAAATGGGAAACCCTCCCGCCCGACATTCAGCCCGAGCGCGGCGCGCTGCTGCCGTTGCGCAAGCACTTCGGCCTGTTCGCCAACCTGCGTCCCGGCGTCTGCCTGCCCGCGCTCACCCACGCCTCCCCGGTGAAACATGAGCTCATTGCCGACGGCTTCGATGTCCTTTGTGTCCGCGAACTGACCGGTGGCGTCTATTTCGGCAAGCCCAAGGGCCGCCACGAGCAGGACGGCGAACCGGTCGCGCTCGACACGATGATCTACAAAAAATCCGAGATCGAGCGCATCGCCCGTGTCGCCTTCACCGCCGCGATGGGCCGCAAAAAAAGGCTCCTCTCGGTGGACAAGGCGAACGTGCTCGCCTCTTCCGTGCTCTGGCGCGAAACCGTGATCGAAATCGCCAGGGAGTTTCCCGATGTCGAACTCTCCCACATGTATGTGGACAATGCCGCGATGCAGCTCATCCGCCGCCCCGGGTCGTTCGACGTGCTCGTCACCGAAAACCTTTTCGGTGACATCCTGTCGGATGAAATGGCGATGATTTCCGGTTCGCTCGGCATGCTGCCCTCCGCCTCGCTGGGCAAGCAAAACGACAACGGTCTTTATTTTGGCATGTATGAACCATCCGGTGGTTCCGCGCCCGACATCGCAGGCCAGGGCATCGCCAACCCCATCGCCCAGATCCTCTCGCTGGCCATGCTGCTGCGTTTCTCGCTCGGCGAAACACAGGCCGCCGAAGCGATCGAAACCGCAGTCTCCAAAACCATCGCCGACGGCTTCCGCACCGGCGACATCGCCACCGGCCGCGACGGCGAAACCAAGGTCGGCACCCCGGGAATGGGTGATGCGATCCTGGCGCGACTCTGAGGCGTATCCATGCAGTGACCAATCCCGCATGGATTGCGGAAATCCGCAATTTGCCGGTTCCGGAATTCATTGATTTCATTCACCTTTGGTTGGATGATAACTGTGCCTGATGCGCCGGTTCTGGAGAATCGAGTATCCTGCATCTCACCCAAACCTGTTGCCGCAGTCCAAGGGAATTCCTCACTTCACCAGCTCCATCAGCTTGCCATAGCTATCGACCGCCTCGTAGCGGACTTGGTCGCTGGCGATCTTGGTGAAGAACTTCCGCGCGCAGGCACTTGCCCGATTTCATGATCCGGCTTTCCGGATCGGTGAAGTTATACTGGTCCTGGTCCCTTGGGCCTTCCCGGGGCGGTTCCGGTGGTTTTCCAGTTGGCTTTTTTTCCGGTGGTTTGCTCCTTGGCCTGGCGCGCGGCGAGCTTGGCTTCGTGGTCGGCGCGCGTCGCAACAAGCCGCTCTTTGGCGCGTTCTTCCATGGCTTGTTTGGCCTCGC
>JBMTCD010000004.1:0-45022 GCA_049430545.1 Luteolibacter sp. | reverse complement strand
AACAGCACCTTGGATCCTCTTGCATACTCTACATGGTGGCGCTGTCGATCAGCACCAGCCGCGAGGGATTGATGTCGCCGATGGCGTCCCGGACTTTTTCCAAGACGATCTGCCGGCGCGATTCGAGTCCGTCGCCGGGCCGGATTTCCATCGAGGCCGAGCGGTCGAGCAGGAGGACCACGGTATCGATGGATCCCCCGCCCCAGCCGGTGAGGCCGGAGATGACCGGGCGGGCGGCGGCCAGCGCGAGCGCCGCGATGGCGAGCGTGCGGAAGGTGAGGATGAGGATGTGGCGGAGCTTTTTCTTGCCGCGGGATTCGCGTGTCGCCTTGAGCAGGAAGCGCATCGCCGCCCACTGGATCGTCTTGTGGCGCCGGCGGTTGATCAGGTGGATCGCCACCGGCACCGAGGCCGCGGCGAGAAACCAGAGCAGCAGTGGAGAGAGGAAGAGCATCAGTGTTTCGACTTCGGCAATCTGGCCGTCAGGAAATCACGCAGCAGTGGCTCAAGTGGCGTGTCGGTGGTGACGAGTTGATAGTCTGCGGAGGCGTCGTGGCACTTCGCGCGCACCGCGGCCAGGAACTCGCGGAGCGACGATTTGTATTCCTCCGCGATGAGCGTGGGCTCGGCGACCAGCGTGGTGCCGTCCTCAAGATCGACGAAGCGGTGCGGGCGGTCGAACTCGAAACCGATCTCCAGCGGGTCCATCAGGTGGAACACGGAGATGTCATGTTTGCGGTAGCGCAGGTGCTGCAGCGCGTCGCCCAGCGCGGCGGGATCGGTGAACAGATCGGAGAGGATCACCACAAACGCGCGCTGGCCGATTTTCTCGGCGATGGTGTGCAAGGCGTCGAGCAACCCGGTTTCGCCGGACGGTTCGAGTTTCGCGAGGGTGGAAAAGAACCGTTCGAGGTGCGCGGCGCGGCGGCTGGGAGGCACTTCGAGGTGAAGTTGGTCGGTGCAGATCGAGAGGCCGGCGGCGTCGCCTTGGTTGACCAACAAATACGCCAGCGAGGCGGCGATGCGGCGGGCGTATTGGATTTTGGACTCGCCCTTGCCGGCGAACGCCATCGAGCCGGAGGCGTCCACCACGAAATAGGCCCGTAGGTTGGTATCGGCCTCGAATTCCTTGATGTAATAGCGGTCCGAGCGCGCGAAAGCCTTCCAATCGAGACGGCGGGTATCATCGCCAGCGACGTATTTGCGATACTCGGCGAACTCGACCGACGACCCGCGGTGCGGCGAGCGGTGCTTGCCGGCCACGTTGCCCATCATCGGCACGCGCGACTCGATGGGCAACGAGCCGAGACGGGAGAGAAGGGCGCTGTCGAGGAAATCGTGCTTCATGCCTCTCTCACTCCTCACGCATTTCGCGGATCAGCCGCTCGACGATCTTCTTGGACGTCATACCCTGCGACTCGGCCGCGAAGTTGGTAATGACGCGGTGGGTGAGCACGGCGGGGGCGACGGCCTCGATGTCCTCGATGGAGGCCATGTAGGCGCCGCGCAGGGCAGCGCGGGACTTCGCGCCTAGAATGAGGTATTGCACGGCGCGCGGACCGGCTCCCCAGCCGACGGTGTCCTTGATCCACTGGGGCGACTCGGGCTGGCCGGGGCGGGTTTTGCGGACCATTTTGACGGCGTATTCGTAGAGGTGCTCGGGCACCGGCACGCGGCGCACGAGTTTCTGGTAGGCCATCACCTTTTCGCCGTCGAGCAGGTGGGTCAACGCCTGTCGGCCGCTGCCGGTGGTCTCGCGGGCGATACGCTTCTCCTCGTCTGCCGAGGGATAATCCACCTCGATGAGGAACATGAAACGGTCGAGCTGCGCCTCGGGCAGCGGATAGGTGCCTTCCTGCTCGATCGGGTTCTGCGTCGCGAGGACGAAAAACGGCGGCTGCAGCGTGTAGGTGTGGCCGAGCACGGTCACCTTGTTCTCCTGCATCGCCTCGAGCATGGCGGACTGCGTCTTGGCGGGCGCGCGGTTGATTTCATCCGCCAGCACGATGTTGGAGAAGACGGGGCCGCGGACGAACTCGAATTCGCGTCTGCCGCCCGCGCCCGATTCCTGGATGATGTCGGTGCCGGTGATGTCGGCCGGCATCAGGTCAGGAGTGAACTGGATGCGGTTGAAACTGAGGTCGAAGGTTTCCGCCACGGAGGAAACGAGCAGGGTTTTCGCCAGTCCCGGCACCCCCATGAGGAGCGCGTGGCCGCGGGCGAAGAGGGAAATGGCGAGTTTCTCGATCACCTCCTCCTGCCCGATGATGACCTTCGCGAGTTCCTGGCGGAAGGCCTGATAGGTCCTGCCGAGTTCATCGATGGCCGCCACATCATCGGGCGGCAGTTGTTGAGCGGGATCGGTAAGGGTTGCTTCCATGACCATGATGCGGCGAAGCTAGAGGCGGCGTTTGTTTTGTCCAGACGGGATCTGCCAGAATCGAAGCCTGCCGCTTTCCTGTGGATTTGGCGAATTTTGCATTTTCCGGCTTGCCAGCCCCCGTTCCTCTGCTAAACCACCCGCCCCGCGGGCACCGTGGTGAGTTCTTTCATCGCGCCACCTGCCGTCATCACGCGCAACACACGCACACCATGGCACGCATCCTAGGTATTGAAATCCCCAACGAGAAGCGCATCGAAGCTTCCTTGCCCTACATCTTTGGCATCGGCCGGCCCACCGCCGCAAAGATCCTCGAACATGCCGGGATCGATCCGGACATCCGCACCGGCCAATTGACCGAGGACCAGCTGGTGCGCATCGCCCAGGTGATCCAGACGGAAGGCATCATCGTCGAAGGCGATCTCCGCCGTGAAAAGCAGGCTCAGCTCAAGCGCCTCACCTCAATCAATTGCTACCGCGGTATACGCCTCAAGCGCGGCCTTCCAGTCCGCGGCCAGCGCACCCGCACCAATGCCCGCACCCGCAAGGGCAAGAAGAAGACCGTGGGTGTGAAGAAATAACCGAACGCAAGACTCATGTCCGAAGAAACCACCAAAAATTCCGCCGTGGATAGCCCGGCGGTTGAGCCAAAAGAAGCTCCAGCACCCGCCAACCAGCCCGCCACCGAGGCCCCGGCTGCCGCAGAAAGCACCCCGAAGAAAGAACAGAAGCGCGATATTTTCGCCGAGCTCGGCCTGGCCGGCGACGAGGAAGTCAAGATCCACAAGGCAAAAGGCTCCAAGAACGTCCATCGCGGCATCGTTCACGTCACCGCCACTTTCAACAACACGCTCGTCAGCGTGACCGACGTCAACGGCAACTCGATCGGCTGGTCGAGCGCCGGCAAGATGGGATTCAAGGGCTCCCGCAAGAGCACGGCCTACGCCGCCCAAGTGGTTTCCCAGGACGCCTGCCGCCAGGCCATGGGCCACGGCCTCAAGGAAGTGGACGTGCGCGTGAAAGGCCCCGGCTCCGGCCGCGAGTCCGCCGTCCGCGCCGTGCAGGGCCTCGGATTGGAAATCCTTTCGATCCGCGACGTCACCCCGATCCCGCACAATGGCTGCCGCCCCAAGAAGGCACGCCGCGTCTGATTCCACGAACTTTTCACACTTTCCCACAATGGCACGATACACAGGCCCACGCACGAAGATCAGCCGCCGTTTCGGCGTCGCCCTCTTCGGCCCCTCCAAATCCCTCGAGCGTCGCAACTTCCCGCCCGGCCAGCACGGTGTGCGTGCCGGCCGCAAGAAGAAGAGCGAATACTCCGTCGCTCTCGGCGAGAAACAGAAGCTCCGTTTCCAATACGGCATTCTCGAAAAGCAATTCCGCGGATATTACGAGGAAGCCGCTCGCCGCCGCGGCGTCACCGGTGAAATCCTCCTGCAACTGCTCGAAACCCGCCTCGACAACGTTTGCTACCGCGCCGGTTTCGCCAATACCCGCCAAGCCGCCCGCCAGCTCGTCAACCACGGCCACGTGTCCGTGAATGGCCGCCGCGTCGATATCGCGAGCTTCCAGATCAAGCCCGGCGACATCGTCAAGATCGGCGCCAAGCCGTCTTCCCAGCAACTCGCGGTCCGCATGACCGACCTCACCCAGTCGCTGCCTTCGGTGGACTGGCTGAGCGTGGACAAGGACAAGCTTGAAGCCACGGTCACCCGCATGCCTGAGCGTTCCGACATCGATCCGATCGTCAACGAGCAGCTCATCGTCGAGCTTTACTCGCGCTGATCTCCAACGCGGGAACCACCAAATCCTCAAATGAACGCCCGGGTGCCTCACCCGGGCGTTTTTTTTGCAACATGCTTATGGACAGCGCGATTCGTGGTGGTAGTTTGTTTGGCGCATCCAGATGAAAATTTCCCCCAAGCTGACAAGCGGCTGCCTGGTGATCGCATCGTTGACATCCTGCGCCGCCTTGAAGGACCGCGTGGCAGGCGTCAAACAACGCAGCAGCGAGCTCGTCGCGAACGTAAAGGTCCCCGATCTGGTCGATACTCCGCTCGCGCGCCTGATGCCGGCCGGCGGACTCAAAATCGTCGAGCCGCGAAAAGAAGCGCTCGAGGAAACGCCATCCGGCCACGAGCGGGCGCTGGCCTATCGTGCGGAAAAACGCCGGGGATTCTGGTTCTTCGGCGGCCCGGTGGATTTCGAGGAACCGCCGCTGCCCGCACCCGGCAT
This sequence comes from Luteolibacter sp., assembly GCA_049430545.1. GTDB lineage: Bacteria > Verrucomicrobiota > Verrucomicrobiia > Verrucomicrobiales > Akkermansiaceae > Luteolibacter. Next base: position 40,401 of record JBMTCD010000004.1, on the reverse strand, counting down.
CGAATTGGATGGCGGGCTGCTGCCGCCCAAGAGTCCTTGAGACCGGCGCGCTTCCAACGATCCCATTCGCCGCTTGATTGTCGGCGTTCGGTGCCGATCATGCCGCCATGTTCGGCACGTTGCGGATGTTTCGCACTTTCACCGCGCTGATGGCGCTCACATTGGGCGCATGCACCGTCAGCGAACCTATCAACCGCGTTTCACGCCATGAGCAGCCGTACCGTCAACCGGTCGGCAACGTGGCGGTTCCCGCCCCACTCCCCAGATCCGCAGTCCCACGCATACCGCCGCCGGCCATCGCCGGGGAAAGCGCCATTGTCGTGGATTATCAAACCGGCCGGGTGCTCTACGCCAAGAACGCCGATGTCCGACGCGCGGTGGCCAGCACCCAGAAAATCATCACCTCACTTTGCGTGCTCGACACCGGCAACATCGACAAGCGCGTGACCATCGCCGCCAGCGACGGCCTTTGCGAACCCACCAAGCTGGGCCTCAAGGCCGGCGAGGTTTACACCCGCCGCGAGCTGGTGAAGGCGCTGATGGTCAAGAGCGGCAACGATGTCGGCCGCGCGCTGGCCCGCGACGTGGCGGGCAGCCAGGAGAATTTCGCCGCGATGATGAACCGCAAGGCGGCCTCGCTTGGCATGCGCAACTCGAATTTCCTCAATCCCCACGGCCTCACCGAACCCGGCCAATACTCGACCGCGCGAGACATCGCCATCGCCGCACGTCACGCCTACCGCAGCCCGTTCATCCGCTCGGTCTCGTCCACCAAGGCCTATCGGTTTCAATACCACGACGGCCGCACGCGCTTGTTGGAGAACACCAACAAGGTGCTCAAGATGCTGCCGTATTGTGATGGCATGAAAACCGGCACCACCATCGCCTCCGGACGCTGTCTCGTTTCCACCGGTTCGCTCAACGGCCGCACGGTCATCGTGGTGGTGCTAAACTCGACCTCGGCCAATATTTGGCGCGACTCCTCCAAACTGCTCCGCTGGGCGCTTGAACTCCCGGCGACGGGCGCATGAATTCAGAAATGATAATAGAACCACGAAAGGCACGAAAATTCACGAAAATCAAAGAGTTAAAAGCCTAACCGCTCTCACTTTTCAGATGTGGATGTGTTTGCCTGCATGTGATTGGCCTTTCGTGCTTTTTCGTGGGTTTCGTGGTTGCCATTTCGGAACTTAGGATGAAACGCAGCGTCCATGCACGACCCCCACGATGATCTGGAGCAGCTCGCATCGTCCGGGCTCCTGCGCTCACTCAAACCGCTCGCTTCGCCCGCCGGCCCACGCGTCGTCCGCGATGGCCACGAGCTGTGGAACTTCGCCTCGAATGACTACCTCGGCCTCGCCCGCCACCCACAAGTCGAAGCGGCGATGGTGGAAGGAGTCATGAAATACGGCGCGGGATCCACCGCATCCCGGCTCGTCTGCGGCACCCTGCCGCCCCACCGCTTGCTCGAGGAGAAACTGGCCGAGTCCAAACAGACGGATGCCGCGCTGGTGTTTCCGGCCGGCTTCGCCACCTCGCTCGGTGTCATCCCGGCAGTCTGCGGCAAGGGGGACTTTGTCCTGTTGGACAAACTCAGCCACGCCTGCCTGATCGACGCCGCGCGGCTCTCCGGCGCGACACTGCGGGTGTTTCCGCACAACGACACGCGCAAGTTGGCCAGCTTGTTGGAAACCATCCGCTCCAAGCACGCGCACGCGCGCATCCTGGTGGCCACCGAGTCGGTTTTCAGCATGGACGGCGATCTATGCCCGCTGCGCGAAATCGTCGATCTCGTGGAAACGCATGACGCCCTGTTCTTGTTGGACGAAGCCCACGGCTTCGGCGTGCTGGGCGAACATGGCATGGGACTCGCGGAGCAGGAAAACCTGCAACGCCGCGTCACCTTCCAGATGGGCACGCTCAGCAAGGCCGCGGGCTTGTCCGGCGGATATGTCGCCGCCTCGCGCGATTGGATCGACCTGCTTGTGAACCGCGCGCGCAGTTTCATCTACACCACCGCCCCGCCACCTGCGCTCGCCCATGCCGCCGTCACTGCTTTGGAAATCATCCGCTCGTCCAAGGGAAAGACACTGCGCGCGAAACTGTTGGAAAACATATCACATGTCCGCGGCGAATCCCCCACCCCGATCCTGCCATTCGTTCTCGGCGACAACGAGTCCGCGCTTGCCGCGTCCACTGCGCTGGCCGATGCCGGATTCCTCGTGCCGGCGATCCGTTTTCCCACCGTGCCGCGCGGCACCGCCCGGCTGCGCGTCAGCCTCTCCGCCGCGCATCCCGCGGAGGCGGTCAAGGCGCTCGGCGAAGCGCTCACGGCTTTGTGATGCGAGATCATGCTGGTTTTCCCCGGCGGCAGTTCCTAAAACCCCGCATCCGCAAATCAAACCCTCCTGAAACCATGGCCAAAGCCCCGAAATCCGCCGCCCGCTCCTATCAGATCGCCAAAGCCCGCTACGCCGATCTCGGTGTGGACAGCGATGCCGTGATGGCCGCACTGGCGCGCGTCCCGATCTCGCTCCACTGCTGGCAGGGCGACGACGTCGGCGGCTTCGAAAACGCCGGCGGTGAACTCGGCGGCGGCCTCGCCGTGACCGGCAACTACCCGGGCAAGGCCCGCACACCCGATGACCTCCGCGCCGACCTCGATATGGCGCTCTCGCTCATCCCCGGCACCCACCGACTCAACCTCCATGCCTTCTACGGCGAGTTCGGCGGCAGGAAAGTCGATCGCGACCAGATCGAGCCGAAGCATTTCAAGGGCTGGATCGATTGGGCGAAAGCGAATGGCATGGGCATGGATTTCAACCCCACCTGCTTCGCCCACCCCAAAGCGGCCGATGGATTCACGCTCTCGCATCCGAAAAAATCGATCCGCGATTTCTGGATCGAACACTGCATCCGCGCGCGTGAAATCGGCGCCCAGATCGGCAAGGCGCTCGGCTCCCCCACCGTCACCAACGTGTGGATTCCCGATGGCTACAAGGACACCCCGGTGGACCGGCTCTCACCGCGCAGGCGCCTCGCCGACTCGCTCGACAAGATCTTCGCCAAACCGCTCAATGCGAAACACAACCTCGACGCGGTGGAATGCAAGCTCTTCGGCATCGGCAGCGAAAGCTATGTCGTCGGCTCCCACGAGTTCTACATGGGATATGCTATCAGGAACCAAAAACTCCTCTGCCTCGACGCCGGCCACTTCCATCCCACCGAGGGAATCGCCGACAAGATCTCCTCCGTGCTGATGTTCGTTCCGGAAATCCTCCTCCACGTCAGCCGCGGCGTGCGCTGGGACTCCGACCACGTCGTGATCCTCGACGACGCGCTCCAGTCCATCGCCCACGAACTGGTCCGCAACCAACTCCTCGGCCGCACCCGCATCGGTCTCGATTTCTTCGATGCCAGCATCAACCGCATCGCCGCATGGACCATCGGCACCCGCAATACCATCCGCGCCCTGCTCATCGCCATGCTCGAACCGCCTGCCCTGCGCCAGGCGGAAAAGGACGGTGACCTCACCGCCCGCCTCGCCCTCATGGAAGAAGCCAAAGGCCTGCCATGGGGAGCCGTCTGGGACGCCTACTGCGAGCAACAGAACGTCCCCGCCGGCGAAGCCTGGCTGGCCTCGGTCCGCAAATACGAGTCCAGCGTGCTCTCCTTCCGCTGACCGTGGCGTAGGTTGACTGCAGCGGCGCTCTGTGACCGTCGCATGCTTTCCGCGCAGTGGCTCGTCGCTCGGGAAAACCAGCGACGGTCACAGACCGCCCTACAAAACTTGCCCCCTCGCCCCCCGCGGCTACGCTCGCTGCGCGCATGTCCGATTCCTTCGTCCACCTCCACGTCCACACCGAATTCTCCCTGCTCGACGGCATGATCCGGACGAAGGATCTGGCCAAAAGAGCGGCGGAACTCGGCATGCCGGCGGTGGCCATGACCGACCACGGCAACCTCTACGGCGCGATCGAATTTTACCAGAACTGCAGGAAGGCCGGCGTGAAGCCGATCCTCGGTTGCGAGATCTACCTCGCGCCGCTCACCATGGCCGACAAGAAGGAACTCGTCGGCCGCAAGCGCGCCACCCACATGACCTTGCTGGCGGAAACCAACGAGGGCTGGAACAACCTCTCAAAGCTGGTGTCCTTGGGCCATCTCGATGGCCTTTACCACGGCAAGCCGCGCGTCGATCGCGAGGCCTTGCGCAAGTTCTCCAAGGGCATCATCTGCCTCACCGGCTGCATCTCGGGTCCGGTCAATGAATGGCTGCTAGCCGGCGACGGGGACAAGGCCCGCGAAACGCTGGCCGAACTGGTCGATATCTTCGGCCGCGAAAACACCTACGTCGAAATCCACAACCACGACCTCGAACCGCAGCGCCGCGTCACTCCCGGCCTGCTCAAGCTCGCTGCGGAATTCGGCCTCAAGCCGGTGGCCGCCAACGACGTGCATTTCCTCCACCGCGACGACCACGAGGCGCACGACGTGATGATCTGCATCGGCACCGGCCGCCTGCTCATCGACGAGAACCGCATGCGCTACACGCCCGAGGTGCATTTCAAGACCCCGCAGGAAATGCGCGCCATCTTCGCCGAGGTGCCGGGAGCCTGCGACGCCACGCTCGAAATCGCCGAGCGCTGCAACGTCGAGATCAAGCTCGATTCCACCTCGTCGGAGAAATACCCGCAGTTCGAGGCACCCGACGGTTCGCCGCGCGAGGAATACCTCATGCGCGTCTGCCAGGAGGGACTCGTGAAACGCTACGGCGCGGAAAAAGCCTCCGATCCCGAAATCCAGGAGCGGCTGAAATACGAGGTCGATACCATCAATCATCTCGGCTTCGCGTCCTACTTCCTCATCACCGCGGATTTCATCCAGTGGGCGCGCGATCACGACATCCCGGTCGGCCCGGGCCGCGGCTCGGCGGCGGGATCGCTCGTCGCCTATGCCATGGGCATCACCAACATCTGCCCGCTCCAGTTCGGGCTGCTCTTCGAGCGTTTCCTCAACCCGGAACGCGTCAGCCCACCCGACGTCGATATCGACTTCTGCCAGTCGCGCCGCCCCGAGGTGATCGATTACGTGCGGAACAAATACGGCGACCGCAGCGTTTCACACATCATCACCTACGGCACGCTCGGCGCGAAAAGCGTCATCCGCGATGTCGCCCGCGTGATGGGCGTTTCCTATGGCGACGCCGACCGCATCGCCAAGATGATCGAGGCGAAACCCGGCGTCACGCTCAAGGGCGAGTGGGATTCCAAGGCGGAACTGCGCGAACTCATCGAATCCTCCGCCACCTATCGCGAGTTGTGGGATTACGCGCTAAAGCTGGAAGGCATCAACCGCAACGTCGGCATCCACGCCGCCGGCGTCGTCATCGGCGACCGCCCGCTCGACGAACACGTTCCGCTCACCCGCGGCAACGAGGGCGAGGTGGTCACCCAGTATGACATGGGCGCGATCACCGAGGTGGGCTTGCTGAAGATGGACTTCCTCGGGCTGAAAAACCTCACCGTCATCCAGGAAGCCGTCGGCCACATCCGCAAGCGCAAGCCGGATTTCGAAATCGAGAAGGTCCCGCTCGACGACCACAGGACCTTCGAGATCCTCAACCGCGGCGAGACGATGGGCGTGTTCCAGCTCGAATCCGGCGGCATGGTCGAAACCTGCCGCAAATACCAAATCGAGAAGATCGATGACATCATCGACCTGCTCGCGCTCTACCGGCCGGGCGCGATGCAGTTCATCGACCAGATGATCGAGGTGAAAAAAGGCCGCAAGAAGGCGACCTACGAGCACCCGCTGCTGCAAACCGTCTGCGGCAACACCTACGGCGTGATGATCTATCAGGAACAGGTGCAGAACGCCGCCAAGCTGCTCGCCGGCTACACGCTCGGCGGTGCCGACCTGTTGCGCCGCGCGATGGGCAAGAAGGATCCTGCGAAAATGGCGCAGGAACGGGGCAACTTCATCAAGGGCTGCGCCGATACCAATAACATCGGTGAAAAACTCGCCGGCCAGATTTTCGACAAGATCGAGATGTTCGCCGGCTACGGCTTCAACAAATCCCACTCCGCCTGCTACGGCCACATCTCGTATTGGACCGCATGGCTGAAGGCGAACCACCCGGTCGAGTTCATGGCCGCGCTGCTCTCCAACGAAATCCACAACACCGACAAAATCGGCGTCTTCGTTTCCGAGTGCCACCGCATGGGCATCGAGATCCTGCCGCCCGACCTCAACGCGTCGCATCTCCGCTTCGCTCCGGAACTCCTGGCCACCGGTGTGAAGGCGATCCGCTACGGGCTCGCCGCGATCAAGAACTGCGGCGAAGGCGCGATGGCCGCCGCCATTTCGGAGCGCGATGCCAAGGGCCCGTTCGCCTCGCTCGATGATTTCTCCTCGCGCCTTGACTCGAAGGTCGTCAACAAGCGCATCCTCGAAAACCTCGTCAAGGCCGGCGCGCTCGATTGGACCGGCGAAACGCGCGCCGGCATGTTCGAGCGCCTCGAACAGGTCGTCGCCTCCGCCTCCTCCGCCCAACGCGACCGCGCTTCCGGCCAGGTCTCATTGTTCGACGCCATGGATTTCGCCGCGCCCGCGCCGAAACCCGCAGCAGGCGGCGCAAGCATCCCCGAGTGGGACAAGGACGAGCGCCTCGCCCATGAGAAGGAACTGTTGGGCTTCTACGTCACCGGCCACCCGCTGGACAAATTCCGCGGCGTGATCGACTCGGAGCGCTACCAGCGCCTCGGCCTGATCGACGAGCTCGACCTTTCCAACCCGCGCGACCGGTTTCCCTACGCCGGCATGGTCCGTTCCATCGATGCCAAGGTTACCAAGTCCGGAAAACCCTTCGGCGTGCTCATCCTCGAAGACTTCACCGGCAGCTCCGAAGTCATGCTATGGGGCGAAACCTATGCACCCGCGCGCGACGCCGGGCTGTTGGAGCCGGGCAAAATCATCAAACTCAAATGCGCCGTGCAAGTGGACGACCGCACCGGCGGCCGCCGCCTCACCGGCTACGAGCTTTCCGAACTCAAACCGAAGCGCGCATCGGCCAATGGCAATGGGCCACTGGAACTCATGCTCTGGACCACCCGCCACAACGAGATGGACCTGATGGAAATCCGCAACGCCCTCGCCAAGCACCCCGGTTCCACCCCGGTCCTGCTCCACTTTCACAACAGCGCCGGCCGCCGCGCAAGCGTGGAAGCCGGCGAGGGATTCAAGGTCAAACGCAACCCGGACCTCGAAGCCGCCCTCGACCGCTGGCTGGCCGACTGACGCATCCGTTTTTCATTCCACGGTCACGCTTTTGGCGAGGTTGCGCGGTTGGTCGATCTCACAACCGCGGCGGCGGGCGACGTGATAGGCGAAGAGTTGCAGCGCCACCGCGGCGGGGATGGTGGCGACCAGCGGATGGCAGCGCGGGATGGCGATGGCATCGTCCATGTGCGCGGCGGCCTCGTGGTCGCCCTCCGTGACGAGGCCGAGGATGCGCGCGCCGCGGGCACGGCATTCCTCCACGTTGCCGAGCGTCTTGTCCTTGCCGGGGATATCGCAGGCGATGGCGACGACCGGCGTGCCTTTTTCCAACAACGCGATCGGGCCATGTTTCAACTCGGCGGCGTGGTAGCCCTCGGCGTGGATGTAGGAGATTTCCTTCAGTTTCAGCGCGCCTTCGAGCGCCACCGGAAACATCGGGCCGCGACCGATGAAGAAGGCATGTTCGTTTTTGGCATAACTCTCCGCGATGGCCGCGATGCGGTCGTTGTGCCGGATGACATCGGCGACGAGCTGCGGGATGCGCTCGATCTCGCGGGCCAGGCGGATGCCCTCGTCGCGGGAAAAACGGCGGCCGCGCCCGAGCTTGAGGGCCATCATGAGCAGCACCGCCACCTGGCAGGTGAAGGCCTTGGTGGACGCCACCGAAATTTCCGGACCGGCGTGCAGATAGACGCCGCGGCCGGTTTCGCGCGCGATGGTGGAGCCGACGACGTTGCACAGGCTCATCACGAACGCGCCCTTCTGCCGCGCCTCGCGCACGGCGGCGAGCGTGTCGGCGGTTTCGCCGGACTGGGAGATGGCCACGACCAGATCGCGGCTGCCGAGGATGGGATTGCGATAGCGGAACTCGGCGGCCTGCTGCACCTCCGCATGGAGGTCGGCGAGGTCTTCGAAGGCATACTCGCCGACGAGTCCGGCGTGCAGTGAAGTCCCGCAGCCGACGAGCACCACGCGCCCGAGTTCGGCTAAGTCGCGCGGCGATGTGCCCATGCCGGAGAGCACGGCGGAGCCGAGGTTGAAATCGAGCCGGCCGCGGATGGCGTTGGCGAGGGAATCCGGCTGCTCGTGGATCTCCTTGAGCATGAAGTGCTCGAAACCACCTTTCTCCGCTGCCGCCGCGTCGATCCCCAATTCGGCGATCTCGCGGGTCACCGGGACGTTGTGCAAATCGCGGATGTCCACCGAATCGGCGGTGACGATGGCGATGTCGTTGTCGTCGAGATAAATCACCCGCTGGGTGTGCGCGAGGATGGCGGAAGCGTCGGAGGCGACGATCGTTTCGCCCTCGCCCACGCCGATGACGATCGGGCTGCCGCGGCGCGCGGTGATGATTTTGCCCGGCTCGCGGGCGGACAACACGGCGATGCCGAACGTGCCCTCGACCTGGTGCAGCGCGTCGCACACGGCTTGGAACAGATCGCCCTTGTCGCAATCGCCGATGAGATGGGAAAGCACCTCGGTGTCGGTTTCCGAGAGGAACAGATGCCCCTTGCCTTCGAGGCGCGCGCGCAGGCTGCGGTAGTTTTCGATGATGCCGTTGTGGACCAGCGCGATCTCCCCGGAGCGGTCGAGATGCGGGTGGGCGTTCACCTCGGTGGGCGGCCCATGGGTCGCCCAGCGGGTGTGGGCGATGCCGGTGGTGGCGCGCTCGAAGCGGTCGGCCGGCCAGTCGGTGCGGGCACGATCATTCAAAGAGGAAACCTTGCCCGGCGACTTGGCGACGGCGATGCGTCCATCGTCCATCACCGCCACGCCCGCGGAGTCGTATCCGCGGTATTCAAGCCGCCGCAGGCCGTTGATGAGGACGCTGGCAGCGTCCGCTTTGCCGATGTATCCGACGATGCCGCACATGGTGAATGGAAATTGGATATTTGAAATTGGAGATTAGGAAATCAGGTCCTTGCCGACGGTTTCGCCGGGGCGGGTGGAGGTGCCGGGCCAGAGTTTGCGGCCGGGGTAGATGGCGGTGTGGATGCCGGTGTGGACGCCATCGCCGACGATGGTGCCGAACTTGCGGCGACCGGTGTCGATGAGTTCGCCGTTGACCATCGAGCGGTGGTTCCTGCCGTCGTGGCGGAGGTTGGAAACGATGGTGCCCGCGCCGAAGTTGACATTTTCACCGAGCACCGAATCGCCGACGTAGGACAAGTGGCCGACGTTGGTTTTGGACAGGATCAGGCAGTTTTTGATTTCGACCGCCTGGCCGATGTGGCAGTGGTCGCCGATGCTGGTGTTTCCGCGGATATAACAATTCGGGCCGATCTTGCAGTTCGCGCCGATGACCACGTTGCCCTCGATGAACACGCCGGGAAGGATGCGGGTGCCGGGTCCGGCATGAATGATGCCTTCGATCACCGCGGATGGATGGACATCGCCCTCGATCCGGCTTGCGGCCAGCGACGAGACATATCGTTCGTTGGCGGCGAGAAGATCCCAGGGATAGCGGATGAGGAACGAATTTCCGGCGACGCGCGCGGATGATGGATCGGGCGCATTCCCGCGCCATGCGAGCGCGCTGCCGTCCGGAGCCATCAAGGCCTGGTCCGTGGATGCGATGAATCCCGCGAAATCGTCCGCATCCAGCCAGGCGAGCGGATGCACGGTGACCCCGCTGGCAATTGGCAAATGCTTGCGATGCCCGGACATGGGAATATTGCCGACGGGAAAGTCCTCGATGCGCCGCGTCAGAGACAGCGGTTGGCATTCGTCTCCGTTGCTCGTTTTCATGGTGGTGTCCATCAGCCGATTTCCTCGCGGATCACGGTGGCGAAGCGGCTCACCCACTCGCGGCAGGCATCGATGTCACGGTGCTCGACGAGCACGCGGATCTTGTTCTCGGTGCCCGAGTAGCGGATCAAGTGGCGGCCTTTGTCGCCGAATTGCGCGGTGGCCTCCTCCATCAATTTGCCCAGACCGGTCAGCGATTCGATCGGCGGCTTGGCCGGCACCGGCATGTTGGCGAGCTGCGAGGGATACTCGTGCATCACGGTGGCGAGCTGGGCGAGCGTGGCATTGCGCTCGCGCATCATGCGCAGCACCTGGAGCGCACTCAGAATGCCATCGCCGGTGGTGGCGTGATCGGCGAAGATGAGATGCCCGGAATTCTCACCGCCAAACGAGTAGCCGTTCTTGCGGATGCACTCGATCACATGACGATCGCCCACCGGCGTGGTTTCCACCGTGATGCCGTGGTTTTTCATCGCCTCGATGAGGCCGAGATTGCTCATGACGGTGGCGACCAGCGTGTCCTTGCGCAGTTTCCCCTGCTCCTTGAGGCTGATGGCGCAAAGGGCGAGGATGCGGTCGCCACTGACCACCTGGCCGTTGGCGTCGGTGAAGATCACGCGGTCGGCGTCGCCATCGAACGAGATGCCAAGGTCGGCGTTGTGGCGGCGCACGAGATCGCCGGCGTTTTCCGGATGCAGCGCGCCGCAGCCATGGTTGATGTTGAGTCCGTCCGGCTGGATGCCCGCGGTGATGACCTCCGCGCCGAGTTCCTTGAAAATCAGCGGCGCGATGAAGTAGGCGGCACCGTGACCACAATCGACCACCACCCGGAGACCGTGGAGCGGCACGTTGTCGGCCGTGTGTTTGGCGAACTCGATGTAGCGGCCGCGGGCGTCATCGATGCGGTGCGCCTTGCCGATCTGGCGCGGCGGGAGCGGCGGCGGCTCGGGTTCGTCGCCCAGTATGTGGCGCTCGATGAGATGCTCGAGTCCGTCGGTGAGTTTGTAGCCATCCGGGCCGAAGATTTTCAGGCCGTTGTCCTCATAGGGATTGTGCGAAGCGGTGATCATGATGCCGGCGGCGGCACCCATTGATTTCGTGAGGTGGGCGACGGCCGGGGTGGGCAGCGGGCCGACCATGAAGACATCCATGCCCATCGAGACCAGGCCGCTGGTGAGGGCGGTTTCGAGCATGTAGCCGGAAATCCGGGTGTCCTTGCCGACCAGCACGCGGTTGCGGTTGGGGCCGGACGAGCGGAGCACGTTGGCCACCGCCTTGCCGGTGCGCAGGGCGACTTCCGCGGTAATCGGGAATTCATTGACGCGACCGCGAATGCCGTCCGTGCCGAAGAGTTTTCTGTTGTGATTGGGAGTCATGGGAAGGTTGGGGAAAGTATTGCCGCCACGGGTGTCGGGCGGCTGGGCCGGCGGCGGGTTTCCGGCATCGCCCTCGATTTCCGGGCCGGAACGCGCATCAAGGCGGAAACTGAATCACAAAAAGAACGTCATCCTTATCCCCTTTCCGGCGTGCCCGATCAAGCCGCATTTCCATTCCCGCATCGCCCCGGGCGGGGAAAAAGCTCCATCTCTGGGAAAACGCATCGCGGGAAAAATGATGGGACGCGCATTTCATGAAACGGGTTTCACGCCCATGGGTCATTTTGCCGATTGGCGTTTGGCAATGGACGCGGATGTTTCCCAAGAGCCTGCGACAATGGACTCGACCACCCTGTCCATGCGATTGATGCGAGGGAAATGGGCAGTGAAACATGTTAACCGGCAAAAACCGCCGCCGCCACCCGCCGCAGGCCGTCGAGCGTGAGATCCGGATCCACTGCTCCGATTTCCGGAAGCCCGCGCGCGATCAGGGCCGCGTCGCCGCCCGTGGCCACAATCTTCGGATCGCCACCCAGCTCGGCGCGGATGCGGGCGATGATTTCCCGGATCATCCCCCGGTATCCGTAAACCGCACCCGCCAGCATCGCCTGCGCGGTGGACTTGCCGATGGCGGCCGCCGGCTCCTCGAGTTCGATCACCGGCAGCAAGGCGGTTTTCACGGGAAGATAGGCCGAAATGGCCCCCAAGCCCGGCGCGATCACCCCGCCGCAATAGGCCGGCGGAGAGGAAATCACATCGAAAGTGACCGCCGTGCCGAAATCGATCACGATGGCGGGCGCGCCATGGCGGTGCAGCACTCCCACCGCGTTCGCCAGCCGGTCGGCACCGATCTGCGCAGGGTTCGGGTAATCGATGCCCATGCCCAGCGGACTGCGGTGCCCCAGCAGGTGGACCGGATGAAGGCGCGAGAAATGCTCTTGCAGCACCTCCGCCTTCGCCGGAACCACCGAGCCGATGAGCACCGCATCGAATTCCACCCCCGCGATGACCGTTGCGAGATTCTCCGGGGAAACATCCGCCGTGTTCACCACAGCGCGCCATGCATGCAGCCGCATGGCATCGCCCAAGGCGAACTTGGTGCGAGTGTTCGAGTTGTCGATCAGCAGCCAGGCCATGGTTTCACCAGTTGGAGGTCGGAAAAATCTCCGCGCCCGAGTGACCAAGGCACGGCACACCGGAGCCGCCGCGAATCTTCAAGCTGCCGTCATTGATCGACAAATGCAGCGGTCCCACGAAATCCTGCGGTTCCAGCCAGAATTTGAACCAGAGATCGGTGGTGCCTTGTTGCGGATTGCCGCCGAACGTGGTGTCCGCCGGATCGATCCGGCGGCCCGAGGCGGTCACCAGCCGCACCGGCTTCATCAGATCGTGGCTTTCGCCATCCAAAGGCCTCAAATGCAGGTCCAGCCAGTAATAAGAACGATCCTGCCTCACCTGCGCCGCCACCACCCGGCAACGCGCGCCCGGATCGAGACTCCACGAATAAGGCCGGAACCACACCCACGACGCGAACCCGCACAACAGACCCAATACGGCCAGCAGGACGAGGCGGAATTTCGGACGGGACACGCACGGATCGGAGACGGATGTGGCCGTTCCTGCAAACGAAAAACGGGTGGCCCGTTACCGGACCACCCGCATTGAGTCATGGCAGCAGCATCAGGAGATCACGCACGGCTGTCGTTGTAGGCAGGAGCTCCGTGCTCTGCAACATCCAGCCCCTCGTGTTCCTCTTGGTCGTCCACGCGCACACCCATGGTGAGTTTGAGAATGTAGAACAGGATGAAGGAGAAGATGAATGCAAAGGCATAGACCGATGCGACTCCGATGATTTGGGAAACCATGCTGAAACCATCACCGAAGATAGCCACCGCGATCGTGCCCCAGATGCCGCAGACACCGTGGACGGAGATGGCACCCACCGGATCATCGACCTTGATTTTATCAAAGAAGAGGATGGACAGGACCACCAGGACACCACCGATGGCACCCATGATGATAGAGCTTCCGGCGGAAACCGAATCTGCTGCAGCGGTGATGCTGACGAGGCCGGCGAGCATGCCGTTGAGGGCCATGGAAAGATCGGGTTTCTTGAGGATCGCCCATGAGGCGCCGATGGATGCAAGGCCACCCGCAGCCGCAGCGAGGGCGGTGGTGGTGAAGACCAGACCAAGCGGGCCCGGAGCAGCGGACAAGACCGAGCCGCCATTGAAACCAAACCATCCGAAAAAGAGCAGAAGTGTGCCAATCGTGGCAAGCGGCAGGCTGTGAGGCAGGATCGGCTTGATGCCTTCCTTGGTGTATTTGCCCTTCCGCGGACCGAGAATCAGCACGCAGGCAAGCGCTGCGGCACCGCCGAATCCATGCACCACCGTTGAGCCGGCAAAGTCCTTGAAGGCAGAATCACCACCACCCAGGCCGGAAAGGAAGCCACCGCCCCAGTGCCAGGAACCGGCAATCGTGTAACCGAAGGCAACGAGAATGGTGGAGAAAATCATGAAGCTGCCGAGCTTCACACGCTCGGCCACAGCTCCGGATACGATTGTCGCCGCAGTTGCCGCAAACATCGCCTGGAAAATGAAATCACCGTAGCCCGTCATGCAAAGCGCGACACCGCCGTAGCCAAAGGTGTCGCCTCCATCGGCATTAAGGTCCCCAATCGGTCCGCCCAAACTGAAGAAGCCGTTGAAATCGCCCGGATAATGGGTGTTGAAGCCCACCAACGCGTAGGTCAGCAGACCGATGCAGATGATGAACACATTCTTGAAAAGAACGTTGGTCGTATTCTTCATCTGGGTCAGGCCGGATTCCAACGTGGCAAATCCGAGGTGCATGATGAAAACCATCGCCGCGGCAATCACGGTCCAGACCATCGAAATCGTGAAGAAATCGAACGCGTAGGCAGTGTCGCCTTGGGATTTGATCAATTCTTCGTAGGCCACCTTGTTTTCATCCACCTCCTCGGCAGCGACTGCCGGTGCTGTGGCTTCCGCCACAGCGGTGACCGCTGGTGGCGTTGCTTCATCCTGCGCAAACGCAGGTTCTGCCAATGGGAATGCGGCGAAGGCAATCGCCGCGGCCGCGAGGGCCCGCACTTTCATTAGGTATCGACTGGTCATGGTGTTTGGGGTTGATCGGATGTTTGCTTGCCGGACCCGCTTGACAGTGGGTCACACGAGACGGCGACGAATCGAAAGCAAGCGGCGTGCCAAAATCCAAAGACAGCAAAATTCACGACTTCGATAAAGCCGGCCGCGGCCCTATCGGATAGAAGTGAGAATCTCGGATTGCGCCTTGCCAAGCGACCGGTCCGGCCGTAACCAGTATCCGTGAAACGGCCACCGCCGTGCGAAAATTGTGCTGGACAAATTCTTCGGGAATGTGAAGCATTCCACCCAACGGAGAGCTTCCAGCGCTGCTATTGGCACGCGGGATGCTGATTCCGAATCGTTCCTGCCTGTTCCACAAACCGGACCAGCAAGGACCAAAGCAGCAACCGAAAACCAACATCAGAACATGCAAAACTACTGCAAAACCATTGGCGCCCTGGCCGCTGCCTCAGCCCTTGTGGCCGGCAACGCAACGGCGGAAGTTGAATACGAACTCCACACAGGATACACCAGCGAGTACTTGTTCCGCGGGCTGGATCTGGGCAACGACCTTGTCGAGACAGGAGTCAATGCGGCCACCGAGTGGAACGGCTTGGGTCTCAGCGCCGGAGCTTGGTATGGCTCCTTCGACGATAACAGTGCCGCTGGCATTGAGCCTGGCGACTACGATTATGACGAGCTGGACCTCTACGCGGAAGTCTCCAAGGACCTCGGTTTCCTCACCGCGTCGATCGGTTATATCTACTACATGACTGACGACGCTGCGCTGTCCGTCGAGGATGCCCAAGAAGTTTACTTCGGGATTTCCAAAGATCTGGGTTTCGCGAGTGCTTCGCTGACCTACTTCTGGGACATCGAGACCGACAACGATGGTTACGCTGAGCTGGGTTTGGATCGTAGCTTCGAGCTGAATTCCTGCCTCACGCTGAACCTTGGCACCAACCTTGGATACCTTGCCGAGCAAGGCCAATGCACCGCATGGACCACCAAGCTGGGCCTCGACTGGGCCTTCACAGAGACTGCCAAACTCTCTCCATTCGTGGCTCTTGCAGTTGCTCTCAACGACGACAATGACACGGCCTACGCTGGCACTGGCAACGAATTCGTCGCCGGTTCCATGCTGAGCGTCAGCTTCTGATTCGTCTCACGCACCAATCCATCAACAAGGAGCGGCCACGAAAGTGGTCGCTCTTTTTTGCATTTTATTCCCCTTTCCCCTTCCGCGCATCTTGCGCTTGGAAAATCCCGGTGTGCGGACACACTCCGCGCATGTTCCTCGGCCTTGATTCTTCCACCCAATCGCTCACTGCGATCCTGATCGATCCTGCCATCGGTAAGATCGCCTGCCAGCAATCGGTTCATTTCGGTGCGGATTTGCCGCAATACGATTCACCCAGCGGGTTCATTCCCGGTGGTCTTGGCGGCGTGGTCCACGCCGATCCACGGATGTGGCTGGACGCGCTGGACCTCTTGTTTGCCAAGCTATCCGAGGCCACGGATCTCTCCCAGGTGCAAATGATCGCCGGTTCGGGCCAGCAGCATGGTTCGGTCTATCTGGACGGAACATTCAACGAGCGGCTGGCCACACTGAATGAGGCTCACGGCCTTGCCGAACAACTTGCCCCGGCGCTCACCCGCTCCACCTCGCCGATCTGGATGGACACTTCCACCGGAATGGAGTGCGCCGAAATCACTGCGGCGCTGGGCGGTCCTGAGGAAGTCTGCCGTCGCAGCGGCTCGGTGGCCATCGAGCGCTTCACCGGCCCGCAGATACGCCGGTTGTTCAAAAAATCGCCGGATGCTTACGAACGCACCAAGCACATCCATCTGGTCAGTTCCTTCATGGCATCGGTGCTGTGTGGAAAATCCGTTTCGGTCGATTTCGGCGACGCCGCGGGCATGAACCTGCTAAATCTGGCAACGCTGGCATGGGATGCGGAATTGCTCGAAGCCACCGCGCCGGGCTTGTTGGAAAAACTCCCCTCGCCTGCCGCAGCGACCACGATCCAAGGCGTGGTTTCAGCGTATTTTGTGAAAAAATACGGCCTCTCCGCCGGCTGCCGCTGCGCACTTTTCACCGGCGACAACCCGGCCTCGCTGGTCGGCATGGGAGCCACCGCGCCGGGCAATATCGTGATTTCTCTGGGCACCAGCGACACGTTTTTCGCGGCGATGCCGACCCCGAAAACCGATCCCAACGGCTTCGGCCACGTGTTCGGAAATCCGGCGGGCGGTTTCATGTCGCTGATCTGTTTCCGCAACGGATCGCTGGCGCGCGAGGCATTGCGCGACAAGCTGGGAGTCGATTGGAGTGCGTTCGACCGCACCGCACTGGACAAAACCGGGAATTCCGCCGGGAAAAACCTGATGCTGCCGTTCTTCGGGCCGGAAATCACTCCGCGGCACGACTTTTCCGAGCCCGTGCTGGAGGGCGGCGCGGAGTTCACAAGCGGCGCGAATTCCGGGCTTCAGATCCGTGCGTTGTTGGAAGGCCAATTCCTCAACATGCGCCGCCATTCCGAGTGGATGGAAGTCAAGCCCGAGCGCATCCGCCTCACCGGCGGTGCCTCGAAAAACGATGGCATTGCACAGCTTGTGGCGGATATTTTCCAAGCCCCGGTCGAGCGCCTTGAGGTGTCCAACTCGGCGTCGCTGGGTGCCGCCCTGATCGCTGCGGCAGCGGCGGGGCTGCCGCTGGATTCGCTCCAAGCCACCTTCTGTCGCGCCCAATCCGGCTCGGGACTCACCCCGGATTCCACGCTCGCGCCCGTCTACGATGAAGCGGGCCGGCGATTCGGGGAATTGCTGGAAAAAACCATCCGTGGCAATTGATGTCAATCGACGCGCTTGAAGCGCGCCGCATCGCCAAACAAGTCCGGCTCATTCTTGACCCGCTCGAAGGTCTCGCGCATCAACTGCGTGCCGCCCGGGAACTTGCCGAGTTTTGCCGCGTTCAGAGTCATGAATTCCAACAGGGCATCCGTTGATATCATCTTGAGAAGATGATACTTCCTGTCGGCCGGTTTCACCGGTCCGTTGCCGGTGCCGATGAGTTGGATCTGCACATAGCGGCCACCGGCGAGTTCGATCGGCCAGGCGCGGAAAAACATCGTCTTGTCCGCCTCGCCCACCGGGTATTGCACCAGCCACTCGCGGTCCGAATGGGCCAGGACCAGCAGACGGTTCGGCGCGCGCTTCCCATCCGCCACTTCCTCCTGCCATAGGCCGGCAACCCCAGGATCCACCGGAATCCGGGCCTCCGGTTCAAACGGATGCTCGAACACGCATGAGCCGAGCAAACACACTGCGCATACAAGCGGTAACAGGTTTTTCATGACATGACGCGACAGGTTGGAATCGCTCTTTCCCGGTAAAAACCTAAGCCTGTCCTGCCGTAGTTCAAGTGATGATTGCATGGCAAAAAAGCGCGGATTTTGCGAATCGCCGTGCCGGGATTGCCAAGTTCGGCGAAACCGATTGCGCGTCGCCGCGCCCGCCATTAGGAAACGCGTCACAAGCCATGGCCGAAAAACCGTTTTTTTACCAGAATCCCTTCCCGCTCGGACCCGACACCACCGATTACGAATGCGTCAGCAACGAGCACGTCTCGGTGGAGGAGTTCAACGGCAAACCGATCCTCAAGGTGGCGCCCGAAGCGCTTTGCCTGCTCGCGGCGGAGGCCATCAAGGCGGTCAATTTCACCCTGCGTCCCTCGCATCTGCAGCAGGTGGCGGCGATTCTTGAAGACGATGCGGCCTCGGAAAACGACCGTATGGTGGCGCTGATGATGCTGAAAAACGCCGAAATCGCCGCCCATGGCATCCTGCCATTCTGCCAGGACACCGGCACCGCCACCATCATCGGCAAGAAGGGCCAACAAGTGTGGACCGATTGCGACGACGCCGAGTTCCTCTCCAAAGGCATCCATCAGACCTACACCCGCGAGAACCTGCGATACTCGCAGACCGCGCCGCTCAGCATGTATGACGAGGTCAACACCAAGACCAACCTGCCCGCGCAGATCGACCTCTACGCCACGCCTGGCGATGCCTACCATTTCCTCTTCGTCAGCAAGGGCGGCGGCTCGGCCAACAAGACCTTCCTCTATCAGGAAACCAAGGCTCTGCTGAATCCGACCCGTCTCAAGGCGTTCTGCCTGGAGAAAATGAAATCGCTGGGCACCGCCGCATGCCCGCCATACCACCTCGTCTTCGTGATCGGCGGCACCTCCGCGGAGGCCTGCCTCAAGACGGTCAAGATGGCCTCCACACGCTATCTCGACGAGCTGCCCACCGAAGGCAACGAGCATGGCCGCGCGTTCCGCGACCTGGAACTGGAAAAGGAACTGCTGCACATGGCCCGCGAGGTCGGTATCGGCGCGCAGTTCGGTGGCAAGTATTTCGCACTCGACGTCCGCGTCGTCCGCCTGCCGCGCCACGGCGCCTCCTGCCCGGTGGGCATCGGTGTTTCCTGCTCGGCCGACCGCCAGGCCAAGGCGAAGATCACCAAGGACGGCATTTTCATTGAGAAACTCGAAAAGAACCCCGGCCGCTTCATCCCGGAAAAATACCGCGATTGGAAATTCAAGGGTGTCGAAATCGATCTCGACCTCGGCATGGAGGAGACGCTCAAGACATTGGGCAAGTACCCGATCACCACCCCGCTCTCGCTCAGCGGCACCATCATCGTCGCGCGCGACATCGCCCATGCGATGATCAAAGACATCCTCGAATCCACCGGCGAACTGCCCGATTATATCAAAAACTACCCGGTTTACTACGCAGGTCCCGCCAAGACGCCGGAAGGCATGCCTTCCGGCTCGTTCGGGCCCACCACCGCGGGGCGCATGGACAGCTACGTCGAACTTTTTCAGGCGCACGGCGGATCGATGGTGATGCTCGCCAAGGGCAACCGCTCGCAGGCGGTCACCGATGCCTGCAAGAAACACGGCGGATTCTACCTGGGCTCGGCCGGCGGACCCGCCGCGCTGCTCGCCCGGCACCACATCAAATCCCAGGAAGTTGTCGCTTTCCCGGAACTCGGCATGGAGGCGGTATGGAAAATCACCGTGGAAAATTTCCCGGCATTCATCTTGGTGGACAACAAGGGCAACGACTTCTTCACCCAGATCCACAATTGCCCGGTCTGCGCCTGAAAACGTCCGCCCGAAACGCGCCAGACACAGCCAGCCGCCACGCTGCGCGACACGGAGCCGCAGTTCATCACTTAACTCCACCGGATGCGCCACCGGCTCTGCAAATGCGGGCCGGAACTGCCATTTTCCCTAGGCAAGCTCCATCAGAATAAGCATCTCGAAGGCATGCCCGGATCAACGGTGCAGGATCTTCGGCACGCGCGGGGCGCGGATGCGGTGGGGCTCGGCGAGGCCGGAACCAAGCAGCGGGCGGCAGTAGGCGTGGAAGGCCTGGGTCACGCCGTTGCCCTCGGCATTGATGAATTCATCGGGCATGTGGCGGGTCTTGCCGGCGACGTTTTCGAGCGGCACGAGCTCGTAATCCACGCCGTAGTCGAGCACCGGGCGGCGGATCGCCACCGAGCCGTCCACATTATCCCACATGGCGAATTGCACCGCCTTTTCGCCCACCTCGCGCGCCTCGCGGGCGTCGCGGTCCGAGCGGCAGCCGATGAACGAGCGTTGCAGATAGCCGAAGGTGTCCGAACGCACGCGCTTCAGACCGAGGCCTTTTTTCACCGTGTCGCTGAGCAGGTCGCCAAGCGCGCCGGTGCCGGAAAGCTGGACGTTGCCGTGCGCGTCACGCTCCTCCACGCCCATCAGCTTGGTGATCATCGGCACGTGGTCCTTGTCGGAAATGCCTTCGGAGACAGCGATCGTGCACATGCCGTATTTCGAATAAACGCGGTCCACGTCGGCCAGGAAATTGTCGGTATCGAAGGCGCGCTCCGGCAGATAAACGAGGTGCGGGCCGTCGTCGGTGTATTTGCGGGCGATCGCCGAGGCGGCGGTGAGGAAGCCGGCATGGCGGCCCATCACGACACCGATGTAAACGCCCTTGAGCGCGCGGTTGTCGAGATTCACGCCCATGAACGCCTGCGCCACGTAGCGGGCGGCGGAGCCGTAGCCCGGGCAGTGGTCGTTTTCCATCAGGTCGTTGTCGATGGTCTTGGGAATGTGGATGGCGCGCAGTTCGTAATCGGCGGCCTTGGCCTGCTCGTTGACGATGCGCACGGTGTCGGAGGAATCATTGCCGCCGACGTAGAAGAAATACCGGATGTCGTGCGCCTGCATCACCTTGAACATGCGCGCGCAGTATTCCTCGTTGGGCTTGTCGCGGGTGGAAAGCAGGCCGGACGAGGGCGTATCGGCCACTTGCTCCAGGTTGTGGGTGGTCTCGCGGGTGAGATCCACGAATTCCTCGTCGATGATGCCGCGCACGCCATGGACGGCGCCGTAGATCGATGTGACTTGGCTGAACTTGCGGGCCTCGAGGGCCACGCCCACGACGCTCTGGTTGATCACATGGGTGGGGCCACCGCCTTGGGCGACCAGAACTTTTCCTTCGAGACGACTCATAGCGGCGCGAAGGATTGACAAAGTCCGGCCCCATGCAAGCCCGGATGCTGCGAGTTTCCTCCTAAAAACGCCGCGTCAGGCGCGCGTAGCCGATGGCCTTGACAAGGCCGCTCCTTTTCCGCCTGGTTGGCCAACTGGTGGCATGTCTCGGCCTGGGCGGTCCGTTGTTTGCCGCCGCGCACGCGGCAAAACCGGACATCGTGATCATCATGGCCGATGACATGGGCTACTCGGATGCCGGCTGTTATGGCGGCGAGATCCCGACGCCGGTGCTCGACGGCTTGGCGGAGAACGGGCTGCGTTTCACCCGCTTCCACAACACGGCGCGCTGTTGCCCCACCCGTGCCAGCCTGCTCACCGGCCTCTACCCGCACCAGGCCGGAATCGGGCTGATGGTGGATGACGACGGCCTGCCCGGCTACCGCGGACGCCTCGGCGATCACACCGTGACACTCGCCGAAGTCCTGCGCGGTGCGGGCTACCAGACGTTCATGGCCGGCAAGTGGCATCTAACTCCCAATCCATACAACGACAAGAAAAAGGGACCTCAAGACTCCACCACCTGGCCACTCCAGCGTGGATTCGACCGCTTCTACGGCACGCTCGCCGGCGGCGGAAATTACTACTCGCCAGTCTCCCTGATGCGCGACAACCAACCGCTCGACCCGCCGGCAAAGAACGGGACATATTATTTCACCGACGCGATCAGCGACCAGGCGGCCAACTGGATCCGGGACGCGAAGACAGGGCGGCCGTTGTTCCTTTACCTCGCCTTCACCGCCCCGCACTGGCCGCTGCACGCACCCGAGCAGGAAATCCGCAAGCACATCGACACCTACCGCGCCGGATGGGATGAAATCCGCCGCCAACGCCACCAGCGGATGATCCGGGCGGGCTTGATCGACCCCGAGTGCCCGCTGAGCCCGCGCGACAAGGCGGTGCCCGCATGGGAGGATGCCGCGGACAAGGATTGGCAAATCCGCCGGATGGCCACCCACGCGGCGATGATTTCGTTGATGGACCGGGCCATCGGGCGCGTGATGGGCGCGCTCAGGGAAACCGGCCGCCATGGCGAATTCCCGCGCGGTGGCACCACACCCTCGATGATGCCGGGCCCGGCCGATACCTACGCCTCGTTCGGCCCCGAGTGGGCGAATGCCTCGAACACCCCATTCCGTCTCTACAAGCGCGACACCCACGAGGGCGGCACGGCCACACCGCTCATCGTCCATTGGCCGGCGGGCATCCCCGAGCGTGGAAAACTGTGCCACCAGCCCGGCCACGTCATCGATTTCATGCCCACGGTGGTCGAGCTCTCCGCGGCTACCTATCCGGAAAAACGCCAGGGCGTGGCAGTGACGCCCATGCAAGGCACCTCGCTCATGCAGGCCTTCCGCGGCGAACCGCTGCCGGAACGCGCGTTGTTTTTCGAGCACGAGGGCAACCGCGCCGTGCGCAAGGGCCGCTGGAAGCTCGTCGCACCCCACCGCAAGCCCTGGGCTCTGTTCGACACTGCGGTGGACCGCACCGAGTCCCACGACCTCGCAGAGGAAATGCCGCAAAAAGCCCGCGAGCTCGAGTCGCTGTATCGCGATTGGGCCGCGCGTTCGAATGTGGCCCCATGGCCACTCAAACGACGGTGATTTCCCGAAATCCGCCGGAATAAACCCCTTGCGGACGGCTCTTCCGGAAGTTAGGAATTCAAAACATTCCGCATGCGTGCCATCATCGTCATCGCCATCAGCCTGCTGATCCAGATGGGTCTTTTCGGGCGTGTGATGTCCGATGCGCCCTGCTGCCCGGACATTTCATCCGAGCACTGCCACGAGCACGACCATTCCCACGAACACGGGCCCGATACCCACAGTTCCTCCGAGGAACCGGACTGCCCGCCCGATTGCGGCGAGCACCACCATCACCACGGCGGCTGCATTCATAGCCTGCAATTGTCGATTCCGGCGGAATCCACCTGCCGGCTCGGCACGCCCCATCCGGTCTCGTTGAAATGCGACCGACAACATCACCGCGCGCCCGACGGACCGGTGATGGAAATGGACAAACCGCCGTTAATCTGAGCGTCCACACTTGACGCTCCGTCGTGCCCTGATGGCGCGGCGTTTCCATCCGGCATTGCGCGGGATCCGCGCCACCGGGGATCGATCCATTCACCACCCCTTTCCACGACGTGTGGAAAGTCCATTTCCAAACATCATGTCCAGATTCCATTGCATTCTTTTGATGGCTTGCGCCCTGGCGGTTCCTCCACTGGCCGCCGAGCCCGCCGTGGTCGTCACGCCCGGCAACATCGCCGACCGCATCCGCTCCCAGAACCCCGACCTCGCCGCCGCGAGACTCCACATCCGCGAAGCCGTCGGCCGCATGACCCAATCCGGCAGGCTCGACAATCCCGAGTTGGATGTCGGCCTCGAGCACAACACCCGCTTCCGCGAGGGACGCTTCGAGATTGGTTTTTCCCAGCGCTTTCCGGTCACCGACCGGCTGCGGTTGGAAAAGGAGATCTCCCTGACCGAACTCAAGGCCGCCGAGGCGGAAGTGCGCGAGGTGGAACGTCAACTGGTCGCCAAAGCCAGCGGCTTGCTCGTCAAGGTCCTCGCCACCCGCCAGCGCCGGGACTTGCTACGCGAACAAGGTGCGGTGGCGAAGGAGTTCGCCGATTTCCTCGGTGAAACCGCCGCCAAGGGCGAGGGCTCGCCGATCGACGCCGGCCAGGCCCGCATCGAGGCCGCCAGCCTGGCCACCGAACTCCGCCAACTCGACGCCGGCGAGGTGGCGCTGGCCGGCGAGTTGAAACCGCTGCTCGGCATGCGCGCCGGCGAGGCCCTGCAAGTCAGCGGCACGCTCGCCGCACCGGTGCTGCCCGCAGTCGCGGTCGATCCGGCGAAGCGCCCGGATTATCAGGTGGCGAAGTTGAACGCGGAGGCCGCGTCCACCGCGGTCTCGCTTGAACAGGCGCGCCGCTACGATGATGTGGAAGGCGGTCTTTTCGCCGCCGCCGAGCGCACCGAGGACGCACCCGAGGGTTTCGAAAACGAGGCGATCATCGGCCTGCGTTTCAAGGTCGCGCTGCCGTTCTGGAACAAGAACGAGGGCGCGATCCAGGAAGCCGAAGCCCGCAAGCGGCGCAGGGAAATGGAGGCCATCGCCCTCGGCCGCGGCATCCGGCTCGAAGCCGAGGCCGCCCGGGCCGAAATGAACGAGTGGCTGCGCCTCGTCACCGAGATCGACGGCACGCTGCTCCCGCTCGCCGGCGAACAAACCACCCTCGCCGAAACCGCCTACCGCAACGGCCAAGGCGACATCCAAAGCGTGCTGCGCGCCCGCGAAAAACACCTGCAACTCGCCGCCGCCAAACTCGACGCGTTGCGCGAGTTCCACCTCGCCCGCATCCGCCACGAGGCGGCTACGGGCGGACAATGAATCCCATCGCCTTTCCATGATATGAAACGATCACTCCATCTTCTCACAACATTCCTGCTGCTCACCCGCGCCGTAACCGCCTCCGTGGCGGTGGAGCCGGTCATCCTCACCGAACAGGGTGTCAAAAACCTCGGCATCGAAACCGTCGTTGTCGAGGAAGCCGACTTCGAACTCACCGCGTTCGCGCTCGGCCGTACCGAGGCAATCCCCGAAAACCGCTCGACGCTCAGCAGCCGGATTTCCGGACGGGTGGTCGAGAACCGCCTCCGCCTCGGCGCATGGGTCACCAAGGGAGAAAAATTGTTGCTGTTGGAGAGCCGTCAGCCCGGCGACCCGCCGCCCACGATCTGGCTCACCGCCCCTGCCGACGGCACGGTCACCGCGGTCCATACGACACTCGGCGCCCCCGTCGAGCCGGCCGACCGCCTCGCGGAAATCGCCGACCTGCGCACGATCCATCTCGTCGCGACCATGCCGCAGGCGATCGCCGGGAAACTCGCCGCCGGCACCCGGGCAAGGGTGCGTTTTCCGGTCCATCCGGAAACGGAGTTCACCGGCACCTTGCTCAGCCAGCGGCAAACGAACTCCCCCAACCCGCTCGATCAGGACATTTCCATCCGTGGCGACGATGACGCGGACCCCGATCTCAACACCGTCGGTGTCGTCTTAACCATCGACAATCCCGACAACCGGCTCCGCACCGGCATGAGCGCCGAGTGCACAGTCATCCTGGAAAACCGCGAGAATGTCATGAGCGTCCCGCGCGAGGCGATCCAGGGCGGGCCTTCGAGCCGCCATGTCTATGTGAAACACATGACCATTCCCAACGCCTTCGACCGCGTCAGCGTGCAGACCGGACTGTCCAACGACGAGCGCGTCGAGATTCTCGATGGACTCTTCCCCGGCGACGAGGTGGTCACCCGCGGTTCCTACTCGCTGGGTTTCGCCGGAGCCGGCGGCGGGCCGTCGCTCAAGGAGGCGATGGATGCCGTCCACGGCCACGAGCACAACGAGGATGGCTCGGAAATGACCGCCGAACAAAAGGCCGCCGCCGAGGCCGCCGGAGGAGACGGGCACGGCCACGCCGACCACGGCACCGGCCTGCGCGAGATCTTCTTCATGGCCGCCACCGGCATCCTCGCCGTGCTGTTGGTCGTCACCTCGCTGCGCCGCCGCCAGCCCGCCGACGAAAACACCGAACTTTCCTGAGCCCATGCTGAATCATCTCATCCGCTGGTCGCTCCGGAACCGCGCGATCATCCTATTGGCCTCGCTGCTCGTCCTTGTCCTCGGTTTCAAGACCGGTCGCGAGCTGCCCGTCGAGGTGCTGCCGGACCTCACCAAGCCGACCGTCACCATTCTAACGGAAGCCCCCGGGCTCGCGCCGGAGGAGGTCGAGACGCTGGTCACCCAGCCGATCGAATACGCGCTGATGGGCGTCAACGGCCTCACCCGCCTGCGCTCGACCTCGGACATCGCGCTCTCGCTCACCTTCGTCGAGTTCGAGTGGGGCACCGATATCTATCTCGCCCGCCAGTTCGTGCAGGAACGCCTGCAGGTCGCCCGCGAGTCGCTGCCCGAGGGCGTGCAACCCTATCTCACGCCCGTCACTTCGTTGATGGGCGAGGTGCTGCTCATCGGCGTGAGAAGCACCGATGGCAAGACCGCGCCGATGGACGTGCGCACGGTGGCTGATTGGCAGGTGCGCATGCGCCTGCAGGCCATCCCCGGTGTCGCCGAGGTGCTCAACATGGGCGGCGGCGTCAAGCAGGCCCAGGTCCAGCCCGACCCGTGGCGGATGCAGGCCAACGGTGTGACCATCGAGGAACTCGAACAGGCCGTGCGCGAGGCCGCCACCAACACCACCGGCGGATTCATCGAATCCGGCCCGCAGGAGGTCATGGTCCGCAACCTCGCCATGAGCGTTGATCTCGACGACATCGCCAAGACCATCATCAAGATGTCAAACGGCCGCCCGGTCGCGATTTCCGATGTCGCCAAGGTCGTCTGGGACACCGAGCCGATGCGCGGCGACGCCGCCGTCAACGGTGAACCGGGCGTGATCATGAGCGTGGTGAAGTCGCCGGGTTTCGACACCATCGACCTGACGGAAAAAATCGAGGCGGCCATCGCGGAACTAAGTCCTTCATTGCCCGAAGGTGTCGAGGCCACGGTGCTGTTCCGACAGCGCGATTTCATCGACAGCGCAGTCGGCAACCTCAAGAAGGCGATCGTCGAGGGTGCGGTGATGGTCACCTTGGTGCTGCTACTCTTCCTGATGAGCCTGCGCACCACTTTCATCACCTTGATGGCGATGCCGCTCAGCTTTGCGGTCACGCTGCTCACGTTCCGATGGTTCGACCTCAGCGTGAACAGCATGACCCTCGGCGGCCTCGCCGTGGCCATCGGCATGGTCGTCGATGACGCCATCGTCGACGTCGAGAACGTCTTCCGCCGCCTGCGCGAGAACGCCCGCCTCAAGGAGCCGTTGCCGAAGCTCGAAGTCATCGCCCTCGCATCCGGCGAGGTGCGCAACTCGATCCTCTATGCCACCATCCTCATCGTGCTCGTCTTCGTGCCGCTGCTGGGACTCACCGGTGTCGAAGGCAAACTCTTCGCGCCCATCGCCATTGCCACCATCATCAGCATGAGCGCATCGTTCGTGGTTTCTCTAACAGCGATCCCGGTGCTCTGCTCGCTGCTGCTCCCCGTGGCGGGGGGGGTTTCCAACCGCCAAGCCAACCCAAAAGAATCTCCCAACCATCACACCGATGGCCGCCTAGTCCGATTCTTGAAGTTTCTTCTCAAGACCACCATCTTGCGCCTCAGCCTGCGCCAGCCGGCGATCGTGCTGGCGGTCGTTTCGATGATGCTCGCTGCCGCCCTCATGCTCTATCCGCAGATGGGCAAGGATTTCCTGCCCGCCTTCCACGAGGAAACGGCGGTGGTCACCACCGGTGCCGCGCCCGGAACCTCGCTGGCGGAAATGCAAATCATCGCCAAGGCCGTCGAGGACCAGATCCGCCAGGTGCCCGAGGTGAAACACATCGGCCGCCGCATCGGTCGCGCCGAACGCAGCGACCACGTGGTGCCGATGAACAACGTCGAGTTCGACATCGACTTCAAGAAGGACGCCGACGGTCGCCCGCTCAAGGTGGTGCTAGAGGACATTCGCATCCGGATCAAGACCGTGCCCGGCACCTTCAGCATCATCTCCGGCCCGCTGTCCCACCGCATCAGCCACCTGCTCAGCGGCGTCACCGCGCCCGTCGCCATCAAGGTGTTCGGTCCCGATTTGCAGACCATCACCGCCATCGGCGCGCGGGTTCAGGAAGTTGCCCAGAGCATTCCCGGACTCGAGGACGCCAAGCTCGACATGCAGGCGCAGATCCCGCAGCTCCGCATCGAGATCGACCGCGAACGCGCCCTCGCCCACGGCGTTTCACCGGGCGAGCTGAATGCCGAGCTGTCCACGCTGCTTGGCGGCTCGATCGTCTCGCAGCTCCGCGAAAACCAGCGCACCATCGACCTCGCCATCCGTCTGCCGGAAGACTGGCGCGGCGACGCCGAGACGATCCGCAACCTGCCCATCCACACCGTCACCGGCGAGCACATCCTGCTGCATCTCGTCGCCGACGTGCGCGAGGCCACCGGCCCGAGTTCGGTCTATCGGGAAAACACCCAGCGGAGATATGTCGTCTCCATCAAGCCCACCGCGCGCGACGTCGGGACCCTGGTGAAACAACTGGAGGAAAAAGTCCGTGCCGGCGTGCCGCTTCCCGAGGGTGTGTTCATCAGCTACGAAGGCGATTTCCAGGCCCAGCAGACCGCCGCGAAACGCATCGCCATCCTCTTCGCCGAAGTGATGGTGGTGATCGTGCTGCTGCTGTGGTCGTATTTCCGCAGCCTCGTCCTCGCCTGCCAGGTGCTGCTCAACCTGCCGCTCGCGCTCATCGGCAGCCTCGCCCTCACGTGGTGGCTCGCCGACAACATCAACATCGCCACCCTCGTCGGCTTCATCGCCGTCGGCGGTGTCGCCGCTCGCAACGGCATCATGATGATCTCCCACTACCTCCACCTCATGAAACACGAGGGCGAGGGCTTCACCCATGCCATGCTCGAACGCGGCACGCTCGAACGCTTCCTGCCAGTCACCATGACCGCGCTCTCCGCCGGCATCGCGTTGATTCCCTTCGTCATCGCCATGGGTGATCCCGGCAAGGAGATCATCAGCCCGGTCGCCGTCTGCATCGTCGGCGGACTGGTCACCTCCACCTTGCTCGACTTCGCGGTCACACCTGCGGTGTTCCGGCTGTTCGGCAGGAACGCCGCCGCCAAGGCACTCGCGCTCAATGCACCCGCCACTCATTGAAGAAAAGATCCAACGGATCGGTCGGATCAGACCGATCTCCCAAAAACAAAACAAGCACCATGAAAACCAAACTGAAACTGACCACCACCTTGTTGTTCGCCCTGATCGCCAGCCCGTTGACCTTTGCGGGCAATGATCACGACCATGATCATGATCACGGGACGAAAGAACACCACCAACACGAAGACCACGTCACCCAGGGACCCAACGGCGGCCACGTCATTGAATCCAAGGCCGGCTTCTCGTTCGAAGTCACCGTGGACAAGGAGCGCAAGGCCCGCATCGTGTTCCTGGACAAGGAAAACAAGGCCGTCGCCCTCGGCGCACAAAGCATCTCCGGCATCGCCGGCGAGCGCTCCGCCCCTACCAAGCTCGCCTTCGCCAAGGGAACGGACAAGGACGCCAATGTCCTGATCTCCGACAAAGCCCTGCCCGCCGGTGCCCACGTCCCGATGATCCTCATGATCAAGACCGCTCCCGACGCCAAGGCCGTCACCGAGCGTTTCGAACTGCATCTGCATTGAGTTGAAGGGGCTGTGTGAGACGATGGCCCTCTACCTGCTGATGGTGAAGCGGAGTTGCCTCCCTTTCACACAAAGGTTGCCCGCAGGGTGGCAAATCTCCAACTTCAGGTCCTGATGCAGCCCGTTGAGGAATTCACCACCATCCAGTCGGTATTCGTGCGTCACCGCAACGCCTTGCTCTTGCGCGGGCAGTTCACGCCGGTGTTCACGGATTACTACCTGCACCTGATGCAGCACGGCATCCGTCACTCGCCGGAGCTGGACGGCATGCTCAAGGACGCGCTGGCGATGCTGACGCTGCACCTCACCGCGCGGCCGTGGGCGGAAACGGTGGCATGGACGGTGAACCTGCGCGCGCCACGCCTGAACCTCTTCGTCACCGGCGGCTCGGTGGCGGAGGCCGTCACCGGCCGCATCTTCACCGAGGACGTGCGCGAGCCGGACCGCAATTATTTCTATTCGCAAACCAGCACCGGCGCGACCGAACCGCGCACCTCCACGCTGGAAGTGGATGGCAAGGACCCGGTGCGCTGGCTCTCGCAATACTACGACCAGTCCGAACAACGCCCGGCCCGCGGCTTCCGGCTGGAGGACGAGGTCTTCGCGCTGGTCGCGGCCCAGCCGGACTGCGATCTGGAATGGCTCGCCTCGCTCGACGAGAATGCCGTCGCGCAAATCGATTCCATCGAAGAAACCAACGTGCTCGAAACCCGCCGTTTCCGCTTTCACTGCGGTTGCACGCTGGAAAAAATCCTGCCCGTGCTCGGCGGTTGGCGCGATCGACTCGACGAACTCTTCGAAGACGCGGACACCATCCGCATCCAATGCCCGCGCTGCGCGGCCCGATATCGCGTGACCCGCGACATGCTCCAACACCCACCGACATGACCATCACTCCCTACACCGGCGGCTTCACCCAAACCAACGGCTACCTCGTCGAAACCCCGGCGGGCAATTTCCTCATCGACGCGCCCGAGGGCATCCGCGGCTGGCTGGAGCAAAACGACAAAAGCGTCACCGACGTCCTGCTGACCCACCAACACTACGATCACGTGATGGATGCCGCGGCGCTGCACGAAGCAGGGGTGAAACTCCACGCCTTCGCGCCTTATTCCGATCAACTGACGCTCGAAGCCGCCGCCCGCGCCTGGGGCATGCCGATCCGGGTTGAACCCTACCACGTCGACGCGCTGCTGGATATGGACCAGCCGTTGGAACTCGCCGGCTTGAAAATCGGGCTCGCCCACGTTCCCGGCCACGCCAGCGACTCGGTGATTTTCCATCTCGCGGATCAGCAGGTCGTGTTCTCCGGAGACACCCTGTTTGCCGATTCGATCGGCCGCACCGACCTGCCCGGCGGCAATACCCACGACTTATTGGACGGCATCGCCCGCCATCTGCTCACCATGCCGCCGGATACCCAAGTGCTCCCCGGCCATGGCCCGGCCACCACCATCGGCCGCGAGGCGGAGCGCAATCCGTTCCTCCGCTGAGCGCCGGAACGCGAAGGAAAAGGAGATCAATTCGCGGACGTTTGCCGCGGCAACTCCCTAGCGGCCACGGCGCAAGGCGACGGGCGGGCCGAGGATTTCTCGCAGCAGGACCGCCTGACGAATCTGAGAGCGGTCGTGAAGCGATGCGCGCAGGCGGCTCTTGAAGGCGAAAACCGGTTTTTCACCGGCCAAGCGGGCCTCGCGGGCGAGTTTGGGTTGCCGGGCTTCGCGTGCTTGGCGGGCTTCCTTGGCCTGCTTCGCCTGGCGGGCGCTGGATTCACGTTTCTCGCGCATTTCGCGCAGGCGTTCCTGAAGATACTCCTGGCGTTGCAGTTCCACGTTGCCAGCCATTTCCGGCACGGGCGGCGGGGCATGGCGGTAGAGCGGCGGCGGTTGCATTGCTTCGGCGCGGCGCACGAGCGGCGGCGGCTCCTCGGGCCGCGGCGCCTGAAATGTCTCCTCGTCCTCGAACCAATCCGGCAGTTCATCCATTTCCTGGCGCGTCTCCTTTTGCTCGCGCTCGGCCGCCTTGGCGTCGCTGCGATGCTTGAGCCACGACGCGAAGGCCAGCGCGACGAGGGCGAGGATTTGGAAGTTGTCGAAGAACCAGTCCATGAACGGCAGTTGTCAGGCGCGTTCGCGGGAACGCGCTTGGATCATTGTTCCTCCTTGGCGATGTTGCCGCGCATCTGGGTGTCGGATTTGACGTTTTCCATGCGGTAATAGTCCATCACGCCGAGATTGCCGGCGCGGAAAGCCTCGGCCATGGCCAGTGGCACCTGGGCCTCGGCCTCGACGACCTTGGCCTTCATTTCCGCGACGCGGGCGATCATTTCCTGTTCGAGGGCGACGGCGGCGGCGCGGCGGATTTCCGCCTGGGCCTGGGCCATGTTCTTGTTCGCCTCGGCCTGCGCCTCCTGAAGCTGCGCGCCGACGTTTTCGCCGACATCCACGTCCGCGATGTCGATCGAGAGGATCTCGAATGCCGTGCCCACATCGAGGCCGCGCTGGAGCACGACCTTGGAAATGCTGTCCGGGCTTTCGAGCACCACCTTGTAGGTTTCGGCCGAGCCGATGGTGGTGACGATGCCCTCACCGACGCGGGCGATGATGGTGTCCTCCTTGGCACCGCCGACGAAGCGGTCGAGGTTGGTGCGCACGGTGACGCGGGCGCGGACTTTCACCTGAATGCCATCCTTGGCCACGCCATCGATGGTGGTGCGGCCGCTGGCGGGATTCGGGCAATCAATGACCTTGGGATCGACCGAGGTGCGGACGGCCTCGACGACGCTCTTGCCGGAGCCCTTGGTGGCGAGGTCGATGGCGCAGGCGCGGTTCCAATCCATGGTGATGCCGGCCTTTTGGGCGGCGATGAGCGCCTGCACGGTGGGGATCACGTTGCCGCCGGCGAGGAAGTGGGCCTCGATTTCATCGATGGGGATGTTCACGCCGGCCTTCTTGGCGGTGATGCGGGCGTCCACCACCATGCCGTAGGGCACCTGGCGCAGGCGCATGGCGATGAGGTCGGTGAAGCCGACGTAGGCACCGGCCAGCCAGGCGCGGAGCCAGACGCTGAAGAACGAGAGGATGATGCCGAACAGCAGCAGGCCGAGAATGGCGACTACGATCAGGACGATGGTGGTGAGGTCGAATGGCATGGCGGGTCAGGTGGTGTGGGTTGGAACGATGGTGGATGTCAGAAAAAAAGACCAAAAAAGAACAACAGCAGAATGATGATGATTTCGAAGAATCCGGCGGCTTCCATCATGGCGGGTCAGGTGTTGGCGGCTTGGGAAACGATGAGGCGGAAATTGTCGGCTCCGGTGACTTTCAGTGCGGCACCCGCGGGGACCTGGCCGGATTGGCAGAACGCCTCGTAGCGCTTGCCGTCGATGGCGATGTAGCCGCTGGGCGAGAGCATGGTGACGGCGACGGCGGATTTGCCAATCAAATCCCGCGCCTCGCTGCCGTAGGCCGCGCTCACGCCCTCGATCTCCTCGTCGAGAAACGCGCGGCGGCCGATGGACGTGCGCGGCAGCACGCGGAACTCGACGTAGAACGCGATCACCGCCACCGCGAGCGCCACCGCCACGGCGACCATGCCACCGCCGGTGCCGAGTTGATAGAAGGCGACCGCGCAGCCGGCGAACATCATCAACGCGCCGATGGCCCCGAGAATGCCGCCGGGCACGATCACCTCGACGAGCAACAGGACAATGCCAATGGCGAAAAGCAGGATGATGAGTGTCATGAGCGCACCTCCACGTTCAGGCTGAATTCCGAGACACCGGTGACGGTGACCACGGTGCCGAGCTCGGCGAAGCCCATCGGCAGCTTGGCCTCGTAGCGCTTGCCATCGATTTCCACCTGCCCGCTGGGGAACAACGCGGTGACGGCCGTGCCGCTGCGGCCGACGAGCGAAGCGGTCGGTTCCAGGCCACCGGTTTCCATGGTGTTGAGCGCGCGCAGCGGCCCCGGTTCGCCGCCGACGGCGGATTCCAGAACCAACCGGCCCCACGGGCCGCCCTTGGGCAGGAGCTTGAGGATCAGCAGGAACAGGGCCACGGCGATGGCCACGCCGGAGAGCACATTGGCAAGCGGGCGCACCAGCATCTCGCCCTCGAACTTGAAGCCATCGCCCGGCCACAGGTCGAGCATCGCCCAGACCAGCGAGCCGAGCATCAACGTGATGCCGGCGATCGCGGCGACGAAAGTGCCGGGGAAAAAGAAGATCTCGATGAAAACCAGCACCACTCCGAGCAGGAAAAACAGCGCCGGCTCATGACCCGAGAGGCCCGCCACGTGATGGCCGAAAAACACCAGCCCCAGAAACACCAGCCCGGACACGCCGAAGACCCCGAATCCCGGCGTCTTGAACTCGACAAACAAGGCCAGCAGGCCGAGTCCCAACAGAATCGGCGTGATCGCCGTGAGGTATTGCGCGAGTTTTTCCGACCAGGTGATTTCCAATTGGACGATCGAGTATCCTCCCGCGCCATGGATCGAATCGAGCAGGGCCTCGAGATTCTCGGCGATTCCGGAGCCAAGCAGCGGCACCGGTGGATCGCCGAAGGTCTGCATGGCCTCATCGGCGGTGAGCGTGAGCAATTCGCCGGTTTCCTTGATGACGGTGTCGCCGATCTTGAGTTCGTATTCCGGGTCCATCATCGCGCGGATCACTTCGGCACGCATCGGCTGCTTGCCGGCGAAGACGCGGATCTTGGCGTTGAGATAGCTGTTCATCTTGCGCTTCAGCCCCTCGGGCACGTCCTGGCCGGTGCCCATGATCATCTCCGCCGCGCCGATCACGGCGGTGGGGGAAAAATGGATCTCGTCGGTCACCGAGGCGATGATCGCCCCGGCCGACATCGCCTCGTCGTTGACATAGGTGATGGTGCGGCCCTCGAAGCGGTCGAGCGCCTCCATCATCTCAAGCGTCACGGCCACCGAGCCGCCGGGCGTTTTCATGTCGAGCACAATGGTGTCCACCTGGCGCTCGATGGCCTCCTTCAGACCACGCCGCAGGATGAACAACTCCGGCTTGGCGATCTGCTCGCGGATCGGGATGACGATGACCTGGGCCGGCTTGCCGGATGGTGGCGCATCTTCGCCGGATGCCCCCGCGGTCTGCGGAAACAACGCGGTCCATGCCAGAACCAGCAAAATCAAACTCCGATGCACGCCGCCGAATATGCGCGCAAACCAGCACAGCGCAAGCACGCCGAACGAAAGGGCGGTTGGAAACTTCGCGACAGATCGCCGACAATCGGGCCGCATTCCCTTGACGCGTGATGTTTCCAGTGGTTTTTCAACCGCGCACCGCCCCCGGAGGATCGATTCACCGCCGCCACGACGGGGACAGGGCAATGCCACCCGATTCGCCATGCAGCTCTTCTGGATCATCGCCGCGCCACTGCTCGCGGCCTTCGCCGCCCCCCAGTTGGTGAGGGTCGCCGGGTCGCGTGCCGCGGGTGTGGCACTCTCTGCCATCCCGTTCGCAATCGCCGGCTGGCTGCTCAGCGAAGCGGCGGCCGGAGCTCCGGCGCGGGTTGCCACGCACGCTTGGATCCCGTCGATCGGCGTGCAGCTCACCTTGCTCGTCGGCGGCTTCGAGCGGCTGTTCCTGTTGCTGGTGAGCTTCATCGGCGGACTCGTGCTGATTTATGGCGGTGCCTATCTGGACGGCGACACCAAGGCCCCACGGTTTTTCTCGATCGTGCTCCTCTTCATGGCGGCGATGCTCGGGGTGATCGCGGCGGACGACATGATCCTGACCTTCGTGTTCTGGGAACTGACGAGCGTGACCTCGTTCCTGCTGGTCGGCTACAAGTTCCAGGATGCCGGGGCACGCAAGGCGGCGCTGCAGGCGCTGCTGGTCACCGGTGGCGGCGGCCTCGCCCTGTTGGCCGGCCTCATCCTGCTGACCCAGATCACCGGGGAAACGCGCATATCCGCCTTGGCCGCGCACTCGGAAACCATTGCCAACAGCCCGCTTTTCGTGCCTGCGCTGCTGTTGGTGCTCGCCGGAGTGTTCACCAAGTCCGCGCAGGTGCCGTTCCATTTCTGGCTGCCCGGAGCGATGGCCGCGCCCACGCCGGTGAGCGCCTACCTGCATTCCGCCACCATGGTCAAAGCCGGCGTGATCCTGCTGGCGAAACTCTCGCCCGCAATGTCCGGCGTGGCCCTTTGGGGATGGATCGTCGCTCCGGTGGGTGCCTTGACCATGATCACCGGGGCACTGGTGGCGGTCTATCAGACCGACCTCAAGCGCTTGCTGGCCTACTCGACGGTGAGCGTGCTGGGAGCGCTGGTGATGTTGCTGGGCTTCGGTGATGCGTTTTCATTCAAGACGGCGATGTTCCTGGCGCTGGTGCACGGGTTTTACAAAGGCTCGTTGTTCATGGTGGCGGGCACGGTGGACCACAGCACCGGCACGCGCGATGTGCGCTCGCTCTCCGGCCTGCGCCAGCGCATGCCATGGCTGGCGCTGGCCGCGGGTGCCGCGGCGCTGAGCATGTCGGGCGTGCCACCCACGCTCGGCTTCATCAGCAAGGAGCTGGTCTATGAGGCGAAGCTCTCGCTGCCCATCGCGCACCACTTGGTCACGGCCATCGGCGTGCTGGCCAACTCGCTGATGGTTGCCATCGCCCTGATCGTGGGCATCCGCCCGTTCCTCGGCGACCACGGCACGGCGAAAGTCCGGCATCGCCCGGGCTGGGGGCTGGTGCTGCCGCCGGCGCTGCTCGCCTTTCTCGGGCTGGCGCTCGGCCTGTTTCCCGGCTGGCTTGACGCGCGCCTGATCTCGCCCGCCGCCTCCTCGCTCGGCATCGATCCGAAACAGGCCAAACTCTATCTTTGGCATGGCTTCACCCCGGTTCTGGGACTGAGCGTGGCCACGCTGGCAGCGGGCTTCGTTTTCTTCAAAATCCGCCGGAAATTCGAGCTGGCCGCGCAGGCGATGCACAAGATCCACTTCGTCACGCCCACGGCGCTGTATTTTTCCGGCCTTGATGGCTTGATGAAGTGCGCCGCCTTCCTCACCGGCTGGATCCAGGGCGGGCAACTCCGCATTTACGTGCGGGTCACCTTGGGAGCCGCATCGCTCCTCGTCCTCCACGCCCTCTATCAGGCCCTCGGCGAGTTTTCGCTGAGCTCGCAGGTGCCGGTGAGATTTTTCGAAACCATGGTGGTGATCCTGATGTCCGTCTCGGCCATCGCCGCGGTCCTGGCGAAAAGCCGGCTGGCGGCCATCCTGTGCCTAGGCGGCGTGGGATACTCGGTGGCGCTGGTGTTCGCCGCCTATGGCGCGCCGGATCTGGCAATCACCCAGCTGCTGGTGGAAACGCTCACCGTGGTGCTGTTTTCCTTCGTCATCCTCAAGCTGCCGCAAATCCGCAACATCTCGCGCTGCCATACCCGGCGTTGGGACGCGCTCATTGCCATTTTCACCGGACTGATTATGACCGCGGTGGTCTGGAAAGCGGTGCATGTCCAGATGGCGGAATCGATCTCACCCGGCCTCGTCGAACGCTCCGCCACCGAAGCCCACGGCCGCAATGTGGTGAATGTGATCCTCGTGGACTTCCGTGCGCTGGATACCATGGGCGAAATCCTGGTGCTCGCGCTCGGTTGCCTCGGAGTCACCGCGCTCCTGTTCCGCAAACGCCGCCCGCATGTCCCACATGACCGGCACGGCGAACACGAAGCCGCCACCATTGGCGAAACACCCGCCGCATCCGACCCCGCGCCGTGAACGACTTCCGCACCAGCATCCTGCCCGCCGCCGCACGCCTCGTCGTGCCGGTCCAATGCGTGTTCTCCATCTACCTCCTGCTGCGCGGCCACAACCTCCCCGGCGGTGGATTCATCGGCGGGCTCGTGCTCGCCAGCGCTCTCGTGCTGCGGGCCATGGTGGACCCGTCCCGCGCGCCAAAGTTCGACCTCATCGTCCTCTCCGGCATCGGCCTGCTGGTGGCGCTTGCCTCCGCCGCCATGCCCTGGCTCGGTGGCGGCACCTTCTTCACCGGCCTTTGGGGCGGGCAAATCTGGCTGCCCACAGTCGGCAAGATCAAACTCGGCACTCCGCTGCTCTTCGACATCGGAGTCTTCCTGGTGGTGACCGGCGTGGCCGCCAAACTGCTGCTCGTCCTGATCTCCCAAACCGACGAATCCGACGCCTGATCCTCATGGAAAACCTGCTTCCCATCGCCATCGGCATCCTCATCGCCTGCGGCAGCTACCTCTGCATGCGCCGCAATCTGGTGCGCGTGCTGCTCGGCATCATGCTCTTCAGTCAAGCGGCCAACCTGCTCATTTTCACCGCCGCCGGCCTCTCGTCAGGCCAACCTCCGATCATCGCGGCGGACGAACTCACCATCGAGGGTCCGCACGCCGACCCGCTGCCCCAAGCACTCGTGCTCACCGCCATCGTCATCGGTTTCGCCGTTCTCGCCTTCGCCATCGCACTCGTCCTCCGCGCCTATCACAAGACCGGCAGCGACGACCTCGACACCTTCCGCCGCTCCGATTCCTGAGGCCACCGCCCCCCTCCGCCCACAACCATGGATTTCCAACCCATCGCGCTACCCATCGCACTGCCGCTGCTGGCCGTGGGCCTGCTGCTGTGCCTGCGCCGCGCCGGCGAACCGGTGCGGCATGCAATCAACATCCTGTCCTGCGTGGCACAGGCCACCGTGGCCGTGATCCTCTACCTGCGGATCTCCGCCGATGGCGTGCAGGCCCTCCGCTCCGGCTCGTGGCCGGCACCTTTCGGCATCACGCTGGTGGCCGATCTATTCTCCGCGGTGATGGTGCTGGTCACCGCGGCCATCGGCCTCGGCTGCGCGGTCTATGCCGCCGGCTATGGCACCGGAAAATTCCGCGGCTACTTCGCGCCACTCTATCAGGCGCTGCTGCTCGGCGTGAACGGCTCGTTCCTGACGGGCGATTTGTTCAACCTCTACGTCTGGTTCGAGGTGATGCTGATGTCCTCCTTCGTGCTGGTGGCGCTGCCCGGCGGCCGGCCGCAGTTCGAGGCGGCGGTGAAATACCTCACGCTCAATTTCATCGCCTCCGCGTTTTTCCTCGTCGGCCTGGGCGTGCTCTACGGCATGACGGGCACACTCAACATGGCGGACCTCTCGGTGAAAATCGCCGCACTCGGCGACAACGGCCTGATCCTATCCTCCGCCGTGCTCTTCCTGGTGGCCTTCGGCATCAAGGCGGGGGTGTTTCCGTTCTACTTCTGGCTGCCATCCTCCTACCATGTCACGCCCACGCCGGTGGCCGCGCTCTTCGCCGGGCTGCTCACCAAGGTCGGCGTTTACGCCTGTGCCCGGGTCTTCACACTGGTTTACGGTGGCCAGCAGGAATTCCTCGCGCCGCTGCTCCTCGTCATCGGCGTGCTGACCATGGTCACCGGCGTCTTCGGCGCAGCCAGCCAGTTTTTCATCCCGCGCATCCTCTCGTTCCACATCATCAGCCAGATCGGCTACATGATCATCGGCATCGGGTTCTTCACCCGTGCCGCCTTCGCCGCCACCGTGTTCTATATCGTCCACCACATCCTGGTGAAGGCGAACCTGTTCCTCATCGGCGGCATCATCGGCCGCAGAACCGGCTCGCAGGAACTCTCGATGACCGGCGGACTCTACAAAAAGGCGCCTTGGCTCGCCATTCTGTTCCTCATCCCCGCAATGTCGCTCGGCGGCATCCCGCCGCTCTCCGGCTTCTTCGCCAAGTTCGTGCTGGTCCGCGAAGGCCTGGCCATCGGTCAGGGATGGGTGATCGCCGCCGCCCTCGCCGTGGGGCTGCTCACACTCTACTCGATGGTCAAGATCTGGAACGAGGCCTTCTGGAAGGATGCACCTCTGGGCGAGCGCCAGCCGGACCGGAAAGTCCCGTTCCTGATGCTCGCGCCATGTGCCGCTCTCGCCGCATGCACCATCACCTTCGGCATCTTCCCCGGGGTGTTCCTCGATGTGGCCGACCGCGCCGCCGCCCAGCTCACCGACCCCACCGCCTACATTGAGGCGGTCCTGCCATCCTCACCCGCCTCGCCCGCCGAACCATGAAAGCGATCCACGCACTGGTTTTCGCCCTGATTTACATCTGGGAGGTCATCCATTCCACATGGAAGCTGGCGCTCATCGTCCTGCACCCCAAGCCGGACATCCGCCCGCGTTTCATCGACGTGCCGCTGGATCTCCGCGGTGAATTGCCGCGTTTTCTTTTCGCCTGCCTCATCTCCATGACCCCCGGCACCATGAGCGTGGGCCTGGACCGCGAACGCGGCGTTCTGATCGTCCATGTCCTCGACGCACCCGATCCCGAGACCGCGGTCAGGGAGATGAAGAAAACCTTCGAACAACCGCTCGTCCGGATATTCGGCCGTGGTTGAACGATGCGCCATCCGCCCGCCATGCTTTTCACCATCTGCCATATCCTGCTCACCATCTCGTTGGTCATGACGGCTTGGCGCCTGTTCAAGGGCCCCACCGCCGCGGATCGCATCCTGGCCATCGACCTTCTGGCCGTCATCACCGCCTCCGCGGTGGTCCTGCATGCCATCGATACCGGGCAGCCGGTCTTTCTCGATGTGATTGTGGTCCTGGGCGTCATCGTCTTCTTCGGCACTGTCGCCCTCGGCCGCACCCTCAAGCGCAACCCCTGAAAAACCATGAAGGACACCCTGATCGGCCTGATCTCCATTCTCGGCTCGCTCGCCGTATTGCTCGCCGCACTGGGTGTCGTGCGCCTGAAGGATTTCTTCAGCCGCACCCACGCCGCCACCAAGGCCAGCGCCTTCGGCCTTGGCTGCTTCCTGCTCGCCGCCTGCATCGCCTTCCCCCAGGCGAACCAGATCACGAAATCAATCTTCGCCTTGGTCGCACTCTTCATCACCCTGCCCGTCGCCACTCAGGCGCTCGCCGATGCCGTGCGCGACCGGGACAGGCGGAACAACCCGTAGGCAACCAAGGCAGGCA
>JBMTCD010000003.1:0-46252 GCA_049430545.1 Luteolibacter sp. | reverse complement strand
GAATTCATCCTTTCCCGGGGCAACGGGAATAACAACGATGCGGACATCGCCGACTAGCAGGCGAAGA
The DNA here is from genome assembly GCA_049430545.1 of Luteolibacter sp. Taxonomy (GTDB): domain Bacteria; phylum Verrucomicrobiota; class Verrucomicrobiia; order Verrucomicrobiales; family Akkermansiaceae; genus Luteolibacter. The sequence goes on along the minus strand of JBMTCD010000003.1, from coordinate 46,185 downwards.
TCTCCGGCGACATCGTCCCCGAGGCCTCCTCGGTTACCCTGCTGGGACTCGCCGGGCTCGCCCTGGCCCTGCGCAGACGACGTGTAAGCCTGGGCTGACCGGAAATGGATCCTTCAGCAACAAGACCTTCAATGAAACAAACCAGCAAGACCTGCCTCGCCCTGACCGCCTCCGGAATCCTCGCCTGCCTGAGTGGCACGGCCGGGGCGGAGGTTCTGGCCGACGCCCGCGGCGACTATCAAACCACCACTGCAGGCGGCACCACGGCCGACTTCAACGGCGGCGAGGGGATCTCGGACACCGAAGGATCCGGACGCTGGAACTACCTCGACGGGAATGGAAACCTGCTCACTTTCGGAGGGGCGGGAAATGCCGGTCAATTGATGTATGCCACCTTGGGGCAGGCGAACAGCCTGCCCGCACTCGGCGAGACCAGCAAATCTTCAGCAACGTGGCAGGCCCCGATGCGGACGAAATCCAGTGGCACGCCGGCACCGGTTCCCTCTCCGCGGTGATGAGGTGGACCGCAGGGGTGCCGATCTACAACCTCGCAATCATCGGCGACATTGCACGCGGCCTTGCTCACCCCGGCGACGTGCGGTTCGACATCCTCGTCAATGGCGTGAATGAATTCTCGGTCGCCGTCCCTGACACCACTCTGGCCCCGTTCAACCTCACCGGCCTGAGCATCGGGGCGGGGCAGCACGTCGAATTCATCCTTTCCCGGGGAAACGGGAATAACAACGACGCGGACATCGCCGACTTGCAGGCCACGATCTCCGGCAGCACGACTCCGCCCGCGGTAAGCATCACTTCCTTCACCGCGACTCCCGCGACCCTGGGTGACGCGGGAGACGCGGTGACCTTCGACTGGGCCGTCACCGGCACGCCGCTGGATTCCCTGATGATTTCTCCCGGCGACATCAATGTTCTGGGCGACACCGACGGCGCTGGGGTCGGCAGCTACCTGCTCGATCCCGGTCCCGACGGCACCACCGAGTACACCCTCACCGCCACCAAGGGCGTCGACTCCGCCACGCGCATGGTGACGGTTACCCTGCCTGCTCCGGAGATCACCTCGTTCACGGCCACTCCCTCGGCGGTCGGGGCGGGTGAAAACGTCACCCTCTCGTGGCAGGTCGGCCTGCCCGCCACCACCCTGGTGATCACACCGGGTGACATCGACGTGTCGGGCAACACGGACGGCGGCGGAGCCGGCAGCATCATCTTCAATCCGACCGAGACCACCACCTACACCCTGACGGCCACCCGCGGCACCAGCACCAGCGCGGCCGATGCCACCGCGGCCGTCGTCGACCCGAACAATCTCTTCAGCGAAGACTTCAACAGCTACGCCGGCAACCAGAACGCCACGCAATATGAAACCGGGCTGGAGATCGCCTTTGGTGGCACGGTGACGGGCTGGACCAAGTCGGGTGCAGGCACCATGCACGCGGTCGATCTCGCCAACCTCGGCGGGCAATCGAACCCGTCCAACTGGGCCATCATGTTCTACCAGGACAACGTGATCACGTCCCCTGCAATCCTCGGTGCGAACGATCCGGGTGCCGGCTACGAAGTGACCTTCGATTACGGCACGGCGGTCTATGCCGCAACTAACCAAAGGACGCTTGCCGGCGACGGCCTGCTCGTCCAGATCCTGCGGGCGGACAACTCGGTGCTTGCCTCGCAATCCTTCTTCCCGGGGGCGTGGGACGATGCCGGCAACCACAATCTCGACAGCGGCCTGCAGGGCACTCTGACCTATACCGGCGACGGATCGGGCAACGTTCGTCTGCGCATCGGACCGGACGGCCCCCTGAACAGCGGGCGCTTCGAAGGGGCGATCGATAACGTTTCCGTGGCCGTGGCGGGCGGTGGGGCCACCTTCGCAGATTGGCAGACTGCCAACAGCACGGCCGGTGGCGTTGACGACGACCACGACGGCGACGGCGTGAAAAACGGGGTTGAGTTTTTCCTCGGCGGAGCGAATGACACCGCCGGGTTCACGGCGTTGCCGGGCGTGACGACCACCGGCGGAGCGCTGAGCGTCACCTGGGACAAGCATGGCGATTACCCCGGCACCTACGGCACGGACTACCGGGTGGAGGTCTCGACCACGCTTCTGCCAGGCAGTTGGAGCCCGGCGGATCCCGGAGACATCTCCGGCGACGTGACTTACACCTTCCCGGCCCCGCTCGGCACGCGGGTGTTCGCGCGTCTCGTCGTCACAGGACCGCAATAGGGAATGGGTCACCAGCCTCTTGCGTAATCGGTGAATAGACGCCGCCGCGCCCCTGATCACTCGCAAACAAACCTGCAAAACCGGACCACACAAGATGACCCAACCCCTTGCCAACTGCCCTGAACTCCACGCTTACAGGATTCTAGGCATGCCCACCCGCTTCCGCCCGATTGGAGTGCTGCTGCTGACGGCGCTCCTTGCCGTTTCCGCCGCGGCCGCCCCGGTCGAGGCGAACCGGGTCGCGGAGGTGGCTCTGGTTTCCAGTTCGACTTATGCCAACCCGTTCCTGGAGGTCGAGCTCGACGTGATTGTGACCCGGCCGGACGGCGCCCGGTTGCGGGTGCCGGGGTTCTGGGCAGGCGGCAGCGACTGGCGGTTCCGCTACGCCTCCGACCAACTGGGAACCCACACCTGGCAGACCGAGTGCAGTGACGCGTCGAACGCGGGGCTTCACGGCGTGGCGGGCTCGATCGAGGTGGTGGCCTCGACGAGCACCAACCCCTTGTTCCTCCACGGTCCGATTCGCGTGGCCGCCGACCAACGGCACTTCGAGCACGCCGATGGCACGCCGTTTCTCTGGCTGGGCGACACCTGGTGGAAAGGGCTGTGCAAACGGCTGACCTGGGAGGGATTCCAGCAGCTGACCGCCGACCGCCAGGCCAAGGGCTTCAACGTCGTGCAGATCGTCTGCGGAACCTATCCGGATGAGCCGGGGGTGATGCAGCCGAGCTGGGAAAACGAAGGCGGCAAACCCTACGAGGTGATCAACTTCAGCGTGATGAACCCGGCCTATTTCACCTATGCGGACCGGCGCTTCGAACACCTCATCGAGGCGGGCATCGTCCCGGCCATCGTCAGCGGCTGGGGGCGCGCGGTGGGCCTGAACGTGGTGGGCATCGACGGCTACAAGCGCCATTTCCGCAACCTGATCGCCCGCTACGGCGCGTATCCCGTGGTCTGGATCCTGGGTGGCGAAACCGACTCCGGCCAGGGCCCGTGGTATGAACTGGCGGAGTATGTGAGCGCCATCGACCCTTACGGGCGCCTGTTGGTCAATCACAGCGGCGGGCGTGACGCACTGGAAGACCATGTTGTGTTCGACTTCGACATGGCCGTGATCGGGCATGGTGGTCTGGGGGCGGCCAACTCGGCGATTGCGAAGGTTTCATCCTTCCGGGCCCTCACACCCGCCAAACCGGCGTTGAACGGTGAGACTTGTTACGAACGCCACATGGAGCTGAACTTCGAGGATGTGCAGCGCCACCTGTTCTGGGGATGCATGCTCTCGGGGGCTGCAGGCCACACCTATGGTGCGGCGGGCATCTGGCATATGGGCGTGGAAGGGGACCACGGAAACTGGGGGTATTCCGGGGGGCAACCCTACGACCGGACGACCTGGGAGGAGGGGATGCAGTTCGGCGGCGCCACCGAATTGGGTCGCAGCAAGGCGCTGCTTGAGGGATACGAATGGTGGCGCTTCGAGCCGCACCCGGAGTGGACCTCGGTCGGATTCGCGGCCGGCATCCCCGGTGGGGACCGCTTCATCTACATTCCCAATCGGGGCACCTACAACTGGGGCGGAATCACCGTGAACGGACTCCTGTCCGGAGTGCCCTACACCGCCCTCTGGTTCGACCCGGCCAGGGGACGAAGTTATGATCTCGGCCTCGTCACCACCACTTCCGGGTCATGGAACACCCCCAACGTCCCCTCTCCCCGGGACTGGGTCCTGGTCATGCAGGCGCCGGATATCGGAGACCCGGTGATCCAGCCGGACGCCACCGCCGGCCAGCCCTACTCAGGGCAGTTGCTTCCGTTGGGTGGCAGCTTTGCGGTGCAGGGTGGCCCCGCGTGGCTCACCATCAATCCCGACGGCAGCTACTCGGGCATGCCCGGGGAGTCCGATGCCGGCATCAACACGTGGATCGTCTCGGTCACCGAAGGCGGCGGGCCTGCCACGCTCATCCAACTCCAGGTCACGGTGATCGGCTCCACCGGCGTCCTCTTCGCCGAGAACTTCAACAACTACTCCGGCAACCAGAACAACACCCAGGTGGATACGGGCTTGGAAGTCGCCTACAACGGCACCCTGACCGGCTGGACCAAGGCGGGTGCCGGCGCCATGCATGCGGTCGATCTCGCCAACCCGGGCGGACAGTCGAACCCGTCGAACTGGGCCGTCATGATCTGGCAGGACAACGTGATCACGTCCCCTGTCATCGCCGCGAACAACGTGGGCACCGACTATGAGGTCACCTTTGAATATGGCACGGGGGTCTATGCCCAAGCGGCTCAGGCCACCGGTGCCGGAGACGGATTGCTCGTCGAGGTCCTGCGGCCGGACAATTCCGTGCTGGCGTCGGACACTTTCACACCGGGCGCATGGGGTGCCGGCAACCGCAACCTGGACGCCGGGCTGGGAGGAACGCTGTCTTACACCGGTGACGGCACGGGTGCCGTGCGGCTCCGGATCAGACCCCAGGGAGCGCTCACCACCGGACGCTTTCAGGGGAGCATCGACAATCTCCTCGTGAGGGAAGCCACCGAGCCTGCTCCCGGAGCGCTTCACATCAAGGAATTCGACATCGACGAGGCCGCCGACGAGATCCTCATCAGTTGGGCAAGCCGGCTCGGCCTGCGCTACGCCCTGCTCAGCGACACCGACCTTTCCAACCCGGTCGCGACCTGGCCGGTCTATGACGGCCATGAGGACATCGACGCCACGCCACCGGAGAATTTCCTGCTGCTCTCGCCGATCCCGGTGGACAGCAGGCGGTTCTTCTCCGTTCGGGCTCAGTGGGCCACCGAATGAGCCATGTTCCCATCTGCCGCTTTCTTGCTCGCCCGTTGCGACGAGGCGCAATTCAAAACCATAACATTTATCACATTTCAAGAACGACATGGATATCACCAAGCAAACCGGAGTCGCGCTGCTGGGCCTGTTGTTGGCGCCTTGCTGCGCCATGGGGGCCGAACAGTGGAAAGTTTTCGAGACATCCTTCACGTCGGCGAAGAAATACGACAACCCCTTTATGGATGTGGAGGTGGACGTCGTCTTCCAGAACGGCGACAGGAAATGGGTGGTGCCCGCGTTCTGGGCTGGCGGTGACCGGTGGACGGTCCGCTTCGCACCACCGGTGCAGGGTGAGTTTCAATACAAGGTCAAGTGTTCGGATGCCTCGAACAAGGATCTCAATGGAGGGGTGCTATCTCTCGAAGTGACCGCCTACACCGGCGACAACCCGCTCTTCAAACATGGAAAGATCGGCATAAGCGGGAATGGACGTCACTTCCAACATGCCGATGGCACCCCGTTTTTCTGGCTGGGTGACACATGGTGGAAGTGCCTGGCCAAGCGCCTGACGTGGGAGGGTTTCCAGGAGCTGGCCGCGGACCGGAAGAAGAAAGGGTTCTCGGTGATTCAGATCGTCGCCGGTCCCTATCCCGATGAGGGCCCGTTCGAGCCGATGTGGGAGAACGAGGGCGGATGGCCCTATCACACCAGGGACTACAAACAGCTGAACCCTGAATACTGGAACTTCGCCGACCGGCGATTGCTGCACTTGATCGATTCTGAAATGGTTCCGGCGATCGTGGGAGCCTGGGGGCGGCGTGACTGCGATGCGATGAAGGTCGCCGGAGTCGAGGGGCTCAAGCGGCATTGGCGCTACTTGATCGCCCGATACGGCGCCTACCCCGTGGTATGGATTCTGGCCGGGGAGCTTCACGACAACAGCAAGTGGGGCGAGGGACCATGGGGCGAGATCGGCCGGTACTTCCGAAGTATCGACCCGTATCAGACCCCCCTCACGAACCACACGGGCGGAGGCAGAAGAGGCCAGCCCGGCGATGACCTCATCATCGACTATGACATGATCGGAGGCAGTCACAACGAGGCGGTGGCGATTGGCGATTCCGTCAAGGGGGTGATCTCCACCTACGCCATAGAGCCGCCCATGCCGGTGCTGGTGGGCGAGACCATCTATGAGGGGCACATGCAGTTCGGCTTCCCGTATGTGCAGCGCAACATGTTCTGGCAATTCGTGCTCAGCGGCGCGGCCGGTCACACCTACGGGGCGGCCGGTATCTGGCACGCAAGTGTGGAAGGCGATCCGGGTTGTGCCAGCAGCGCCTTCGGGGGCCGCAGGACCTACGATTGGACCACCTGGCGCGAGGGCATGAACTACCCGGGCGCCTCCCAGGTCGGGCTCGGAAGAAAACTGCTGCTGCAGTATCCTTGGCATCGTTTCACACCTCACCCGGAGTGGGCGGAAAAGGGCAGCTTTGCAGCCGGCATCCCGGGCGAAGTGCGCTTCATCTATCAACCCCGTCGTGGCATTTACAACTGGAAGGGGCCGATCGTCAAACAGCTCGAAACGGATATCACCTATTCCGCCTACTACTTCGATCCGGCCACCGGCCGGCGCTTCGACGCGGGCACCGTCAAAGCCGATTCCGCAGACTTCGCGATGCCCGATCTGCCCTCGCCGCAGGATTGGGTGCTGGTGTTGGAGAATTTGTCACGGCAGTAGCTGAAGGCCTTGGTGAGGTTGCGGTTGTTGTTGAACGTGATCACCGCCCCGCTGTTGGCGATGACCAGCCAGCGGATGATGCGGTCAGGTCAAGTTCTTCGAAAAAATAACCGAAAAGCGCGGTTTTCGCTCCGTATGGTATCCTCGCCCGGCGTGCGCGTGTGCCTTGTGTTCCGTGTCAAAGCCTGCAAATCAATACGTCATATGAATTCCACCGCCTTCCATGCCGTCACGGCCGCTTTGTTGATGCTCCCGTCCCATGCCGCCTCCGTGCCCGAGGTTCTGCCGCGGCCGGATGCGAAGCCGCCCGCGGCCGGCAAGGTCCAGGTTTACATCCTCGCCGGGCAGTCGAACATGGTCGGCTTCGGTTACCTGGACGGGGCGCAGCCCGTTTATCCGGGCATCTACCTCTCCGCCGATCCGAAGATCAAGGTCGGCCGGATGCCGGTCGGACCGTCGGCGCTGCTGCGGCATGGGGTTTACCAGGGTGCCGGATCCGACGCGCCCAAGGGCGCGAAAGTCGCCATTTATCCGGGAGCTTACCAGGATGGCGCCGACTACGCTGCGATGACGCCGGTCAAGGAAACCACCGTCGCCCTTGGCACGGTGGAAGCCGAGCTGCCGTCCATCGACGGCCCCCACACGGTGGTGGCGAAGGCATTCATCGACGTGCCGATGAGCGGCACCCACGAGATTCACGCCGGCTTCGAGGACAGCTCGCACGCGGTGGTTTCGCTGGATGGCAAGGAGGTCTATCGCAAAGAGCCCGGCGGGGAGGCGCTGGTCACGCCGCTGCGCCTGGAGCAGGGAAAACGCTACCCGGTCACCATCACCTACATGAAAGGCGGATCGGCCGCCTTCTGGCTCAAGCACATCGACCTCAAGGGGCAGGGCGACCTCGCCTCGCTGATCCAGGATGGCAGGTTCACCTGGTTCGCCGACGACCGGGGCCAGTGGACGGTGCGCAACGACGTGACCTACTGGGAAACCCGGATTTCCCAGGAAGGCGGCGCTGGTGGACCGCTATCGGCCACCTCGAACGGCAGGTTCATCGGCCCCGAGGTGCCCTTCGGCTTCGTCATGGGCGCTTTCCACGACGAGCCTGTCCTGTTGATCGAATCGTCGATGGGCAACCGCGCGCTGAACTGGGATTTCCGCCCGCCATCCAGCGGCAAGACCGACGAGGAAAAGGCCAGTGAGTGGTGCGGCAAGGAATACGACCTGATGGTAGAGGGCGTCCACAAGACCCTGAAGAACCTCGACAAGATCGTCCCGAACTATCAGGGCCAGGGCCATGAAATCGCCGGCTTCGTCTGGTGGCAGGGGCACAAGGACAAGGACGTGCCGAAAGAGGTGTATGAAAAGCACCTGGTCAACCTGATCCAGGACCTGCGCAAGGAATTCAAGGCGCCGGAAATGCCGGCGGTGGTGGCCACGGTCGGCTTTGGCGGCATGGACATGGAACCCGGGCACTTCATGACCTGGGAGGCCCAGATGGCGGTCGGCGATCCGAAGCAGCACCCGGGATTCGCCGGCAATGTCGCCAGCGTCGATACTCGTCCGTTCTGGCGCGCGCGCGGCGAATCACCGACGGGCACCGGTTTCCACTACAATCACAACGCCGAGACCTATGTCCTCACGGGCGATGCCCTTGGTCGCGCCATGGTGGCCTTGAAGGGCGGCACTGCGGAGCCACTGCCTGCCCCGCCGCGGCCGGAGCGGCACCCGGATGTTGCCAAGATCTTTTCGGACGCCGTGACGGGAAATTTCAACAACGCCGGCCCGCATTACGCCCCCGGTTACTACCGGGAAATGGGCCAGGCGCTCAAGCCGATCATCATGGATGAAATGGTGCCCGCTTTCATCGAGGCCGCCTTTGCCGCGAACAGCCGCGGCAATCTCAAGGGCATCGTGACCGGCGAGCGGCCGGCGCGGATGCCGCTCGATATCCGCAGCGACCTCGACACCCTGATGGACTATTACGACATCGCCGGGGTTTCCGGCCACGAATGGAAGCCCTTTGGTCCGGAGATGCGCACGGCCGAATGGTCGTATTTCAGCTACGATCCGCCGGAGAAGCAGGATTGGGCGCAGAGCGACCGCTACCGCAAGATCACGTTTCCGCAAGGGATGGAGAATTGGTTTGCCCCGGAGTTTGATCCGGCCAAGGCCGGCTGGAAGACGGGCAGGGCACCCTTCGGCCAGATGGGGGGCAAGCTGGACCGTTTGCGCCCGCAGTGCAGCGGCCCGCTATGCGGATGCAGCGAAATCCCGGCCACCCTGTGGGAAAAGGAAGTGCTGCTGATGCGCCAGACCTTCGAGCTCCCGCCGGTGAAGGAAGGCCATGCCTATCGCCTGATCCTCGGCGGGGCCGGCTGCGACCGCAGCGGCGAGGGCTTCGCCATCTATGTCAACGGCAAGCTCCTCAGCCAGGCGGACGGCGGCTTTTTCCGCAATCCCGGCATCCGCGGGGCTTATGTCCATGACGATATCCTGCCCGAGTTCAAGGGCGGCAAGGTGACCATCTCGGTCATCAATTTCCTCCGCTATACCTTCTTCCGGAATGTCACTTTTTATCATGGTGCCCACCCGGACTACCGCGGCAAGCCGGTTCCTCCCCACGGCCATGTCAGCCTGTGGATGGAGGAGGCGAAACTTCCCGCGGGCACCCTCGCCGCGGCCGGCTCCGATCACTGAACTCGCCCGGCAAACCACCCGCAACTCCACGATCATGAAAACCAAGCGATTCAATCATACAGGGTCCCGGGCATTGCTGCTGGCCGCCCTCGCCAGCCTGCTCGCCAGCGGAGCGCACGCGAGAACCTGGACCAGCCCCGACGGTGCCAAGACATTCGAAGGCGAACTGCAATCATACGATGCCGAAAAAGGCCTGGTCGCCGTGACCCTGCCCAATGGCAGGCGCATGAGCTTTACCCAGGACAAGCTGTCCGAGGCCGACATCGCCTACCTCAAGGAACATGGCACCAAGGTTACGGCATCCTCGTCAGCGGCCGGCAGCGTCAAGGAACTCCCGGACGTGCTGCCGGACCCCGACGGCAAGGAAGCGGACATGGGCAAGCCGGTCCAAGTTTATATCTTGATGGGGCAGTCCAACATGCTGGGCTTCGGGAAGCCGGATGTCCTGAAGGGAATCGCCGCGGAAAAATACCCTTATCTGGTCGATGACGCCGGCGAGTGGACCGTGCGCAAGGACGTTCGCAACGTGTTTGTGATGGCGTCGGGCAACAACCCGGCCAACGAGCAGCAGAACGACTGGATGACCATCCAGCGCAATATCGGCCCCGAGATCGGGATCGGACATTATGTTGGCCATGTCACCGAGGCACCGGTGTTGATCCTCAAGAGCTGCATCGGCAACCGCAGCCTCGGCTGGGACTTGCTGCCGCCCGGCAGCGAGCCTTACGAGCACGGCGGGAAAATGCAGCCCGGATACCGCGGCACCCCGGATGATCCGGGTGGTGACACCGGCGGCGACATGTCCAAGGGATGGTATGCCGGCTGCCAGTATGACGGAGACGTGGCCGCCGCCAAGAAGGTGCTGAAGAACCTCGGCAACTACTATCCCGGAGCCAAGGAATACGAGGTCGCCGGCTTCTTCTGGTGGCAAGGCGACAAGGACATGCGCAATCCCGCGCATTACGAACGCTACGAGAAGAACCTGATCCAGCTCATCAAGGCCCTGCGCAAGGACTTCGATGCGCCCGCCGCGAAATTCGTCACCGCCTCGCTCGGCCAGACCCCGCAGGGCTCCAAGGGTGGCGATGGAGTGATCCTCGACGCCATGGAGGCCGTCTCGAAGAGCAGCGACCCCGAACTCAAGGGCAAGGTGGCGTTTGTTTACACCCACCCGCTTTCCAAGGGAGGAAGCTCCAGCGGCCACTACGGCGGCAATCCGGAAACCTACATGAACGTTGGCGAAGCCATGGGCAAGGCGATGGTCGAATTGCTGCAGGGAAAATAATCCAACCATTCAACTTTCACTAACACATATGAAATCAACCACGATGTCATTGCTCTGCGGGGTGCTGATGATTGCCGCAATCGCCATGCCGACGATCCGCGCGGCTTCCCGGGCAGCCGCACATGAGGCACCCGCCAACGATGCGGTCCAAGCGCTTGAAGCAAGGTATTCCGCCCGGCTTGAAGCGTTGCGCTCGGAGATTTCCAAGGCCATCCCGGCGGTGGCCGATGGCAAGAAGGCCGCCTACGCCACGGCCCGTGAGGCCGAGAAGGCGGCCAAGGCCGCGCTCGATGCGGCCGTGGCTAGGGCCGGTGAGCTGCAAGAGGCGGAAGCCCTCGTGGCCCATGCCAAGGGCAAGTGGATCGGCGGTGCCGAAACAGCGATCGCGGCAGCCAAGGACAAACTCGCCAAGGCCGGCACCGACGCCGAGCGCAAGGCTGCGCAGGAGGAACTCGCCAAACACCAGGATGGCCTCAAGGCGGGACAGGAAGCCCTCGTCGAACGCCAGGCGGCCCTTGACAAGGCCAAGCGCGAACGTCCGCAGGTCGAGAAGGAAATGGCGGCGGCGCAGCAGGCCCACGAGCAAGCCATCGACGCCACGATCCAGGCGGTCGGCGGGCTGGGGCTCGATCCGATGCTGGCCAGCGACAAACTCGACGTCCGGCTCGCGGAATACGTCATCCTGAGCACGGCCACCCCGCGCGGGATGGCCGAGTTCGCGGCACGCGGTGACCAGCAGCAAAAGCGGGTCTCGCAGCTGCTGGCGGATGGCGGCCTGATGGTGCAGACGGTCGCCGCCGACGGCGCGATGGGCGGCAGATACGGCGAGGCGATGGAGATTTACACCGCCATCCTGAAAGCCAGCGACAAGGCCCGCGAAGGCGTGTTGCAGCGTCTGGCCGTGGCCACCGCTCTTGAACACGCGTTCCCGATCAAGCAGCGCAACCCGGCGGCCGTCACCGACGGGCCGGAGCATGTCGATCCGGTCAAGCGCTACCTCCATTTCGAAAAGGCCTTCCTCGACGGCGATCTCGATCCGGCCTTCAAGGGTCTGAGCGCCTGGGACTACCGCATGGTCGTCAATGGCGAGGAAACCGAGGAGGTCCTCACCTGGGGGCGCCAGATGCTCCGCAACTACCGGCCGGACCACATCACCACCAGCGACTACAACTGGCGCTATGTGGCGATCGTCCGCAGCGACGTCCGCTACGGCTCGCAGGACAATCAATACGACGAGGATCGGCTGCATTTCTTCCAGAACATTCTCAAGAACGGCGGCGTCTGCGGCCGGCGCGCCTTCATCGGCCGCTTCATCCTGCGCGCCTTCGGCATTCCCACCACTGCCCGTCCCCAGCGCGCCCATGCCGCGCTGACCCACTGGACGCCCGATGGCTGGGTCATCTGCCTCGGCGGCGGATGGGGTGTTGGCTGGCTCAATGATCCCACCCGCGGCCGCATCAGTGATCTCGATTTCCTCGCCATGACGCAGGCCCGGATGACCGGCGAGCCCTACATGCAGGTCCTGCGCGCCCAATGGATCGGCGATGTCATGGGCGAGGCCCGCAGCTTCGGTTTCCTCACCGGCGATCCCGCGTTTTGGAACGGCGTGGCCCTCTACACCCAGCGGAAAATCATCCGCGAAGCCGATGCCAAGACGCTCGCCGCCGTCGGCACCGACATCGGCGAGGCCAATGAGACCAAGGAGAAGGTGGAAATCGCGAAGGTGACCCTGAGCGCCGAGGACCTCGCGATCGCCATCGCTGCCAACGGCGTGATCACCATCCCAGCCGCCGCTTGCAGCAAGCCCACCGAAAGCACCGGCAAGATCCTCTTCATGCCGAGCGTCCTCGGCGGCAAGCAGCTCCACTACAACCGGAACGGCGCGCCCGAGGACTTCGAATACACCTTCGACGCTCCCAAGGCTGGCAAATACGCGCTCACCGCCCGGGTGGTGACACCCAGTTGGAAGCAGCGGCTCACCGTCAAGGCCAACGGCTCCAACCCGGTGGACATCGCCCTGCCGTTCACCGTCGGCATGTGGGACCAGACCGAACCGGTCGAGATCACCCTGCAACAAGGCTCCAACGTCCTCACCTTCTCGCGCGAGCAAGACGACAGGCTCAAGGGCATCACCATCCGGGATTTCACCCTCACCCCGGTGAAGTAGCGCCAGCCCGACATGCCGCCGATCCACACCGGGATCCGCAGGTATTCAAAGCCATGCATTTCCCGCAACGGATTCGAAAAATACCCGCTTTGTCTTCGTATAGGGAGATTCACCCATGGCTTCGGAAGCCGGGGTCATCTCACCAATCCGCAGCGTTTTCGCAAGTGCCGCCATATCCATGATTTCGCACAAGTTCCTGCCCCATTGGCTTTCATGCCTGTTGGCCATGCTGGCCAGCCTGCCCCATGGAATGGCCCAGCAACAAGCCGGAGAGGAAATCATCTTTCCCGGCGAGGCCTTCGCCAAGCTCGACACCTTCGAGGGGCTCAACCTCCAGGATGCCGACAAACTCTACGGCCAGAAGGACTACAAGGGCGCCTTCGCCGCCTACAAGGCCTACTCGTTCGAGTTCGCCAAGAGCAAGGCGCTGCCCTACGTCCTGCTGCGGATGGGCCGCTGCCTGCATCTGCTCGACAAGCGCAACGCCGCCATCAAGGCCTACCAGGATGTGGTCGACTACTTTCCCGACGACATCCGCTACGCCGCCGCCGCCCTGTTTTACATCGGCCAGTGTCACGGCCAGAACGGTGACGTCGCCAAGCAAACGGCGACTTGGGCGCGCATGGTGAAGGACGACGACTACGTCTCCCAGCCGAATTCCGGCACCGCGCTCACCTTCCTCGCCCAGGAGATGGAAAAACTCGGCCGCTTCGAGGAGTCGACCGATTACCACTGGCGGACCGCCGTCAATTTCCTCCAGAGCAACCCGCATGCCGCAGGCCAGGCCCGTGGGGCCGTCATCGCTCACTACGTCGGGCGGAATCCGAACCATGAAAAACTCAAGGAATTCTACACCGCCGCGAGCGGTTTCGATGGCCGTGGCGTGGATACCGGCAACCCGGAAGAAGACGCCCGCTACTGGTCCACTGTGCTGGGCACCGCCCTTGATCACCGCGCCGAGGCGGAGGCCCGCGAGAAGGCCTGCGGCTACTGGGCGGGCAAGCTCGGCGAGCGCTTTCCCGAAAACGACGGCCTGCGCAAGCTTTGGGCCGACGCCCTGCTGGTCGCCGAGAAGTCCCCGGAGAGCTGGCTGGCGAGGATGGAAAAACAGTTCAAGGCTCATCCCGCAACCATCGGCCGCGTGCTCCAGTGGTGTGGCTACCTGCCGCCGCCGAAAATCCGCTCCGAATTCTTCGCCCGTGAGAGCAAGCCGTTCCTTGGCAGCCTCAAGACCGAAGAGAAGGTCGGACTCATGAACCAGCTGCGCCATCCGCTCGGCATGCACGAGGAGGCCCAGGCGGTGATGCGCTCGGTCGACCTCAACGGCATGACCGACGGGCAGCTCCGTGATCATGGGTTTTTCCTCTCGGGTTACGAGCCCGAGGAAGCCGTGTTGCGCTGCTTCGCCCGGATGAAGGATCCCCTGGCCGCCGCCAAAGCGCGCTTCGATTTCTACATAGGCCGCAGCCACCGCAACCGCGAGAATGCCGAAAAGGCGCTGGCCGAAATCCCCGTGCTCCAGAAATCTCCCGATCACGCCGGCTCCGCCCTGATGTGGGCCAAGGGCGAGCTGCTGCGCGAAACCGGCGAGCATGGCGAGGCCATCAAGGCCTTCCGCGCCGCCAACCGCGAACCCGACACCACCTGGGCAGTGACCGACTGCCACATCGCCATGCAGCAATACCAAGAAGCCATCAAGGCGGTCCGCGACCTCGAATCGGTCAGCGGTCTGGCATCGCGCGCATCCTTCAAGATCGCGGACATTCACCGCATGGCCGGCGACAAGGCGCGCGAGGTGGACCAGCTCCGCCTGGTGCTCAAGCGCTACCCGAACAGCGGTGAGTCCAGCGAGGCCCACCGCCGCCTGGAAAGCTACGGCGTTGCCCTGATCGGCGGCGAGGCCGAGGCCATCAAATAGGAAAATCACGAATCCCCCGTGGAATTCACAGGATTTGACCTCCGCATGCATTCCGCACCACGAAGCACCGAGAATCACCCATGAAAATGAATCGCGCCCGTCCTTCTTCCACCCTTCGAACTTCGTTCTTCGGGTTCCCTTGGGTATTTGGGTATTTCGCCATTCCGGTATTGCTCAGCCCGTTTTCCTCCGCCCAGGACGAGCCGGAGGATTCCGGCCGCTCCCGCATCTCGGCCGAGATCGACCGCGAGGCCAAGCACCTCTACGACAAGGCGGTAGAGTTGATGGAATACAAGCAATACGAGCGCGGCCTCGCGATGCTCAACACGGTTGTGCGCGACAACCAGGGCACGATGCTCGCCCACATGGCCCACATGGCGATGGGCAAGCATTACCTCGGGCAGAACAACTCGAAGGAGGCGCTCGGGCACTTCCTGCTGCTCACCCGCGTGCTGGCACCGGTCCCCGGGGAAAAACAGCCGGAGGACGAGCTTGCCCTCTATCATGAGGCCCTTTTCCAGGCCGGCTTCAGCCATTACCAGGCCGGCCAGTATGCCTCCTGCTTCCCGCTGTTCCGGCGCCTCACCGAAGTTGCCGGCCGCACCAAGTGGGCCAACATGGCCTACTATTACATCGGCATGAGCCACTACCAGCTGAAGAACTGGAACAAGGCCATCGATTCACTCTCACTCGTCGGCACCGAGGTCGAGGAGGAAGGATCCTCCTCCAGCGACGAACTCGGCCGCATCGAGATCGGCCAGCGCTTCTACTCGAAGATCGAGGACGCCGACGTGCCGATCATGCGCAAGCTGGACGTGCCCGTCACGGCCACCATTGAGGTCGGCAGCGGCGACAGGGAAACCATCACCGGAGTCCCGGTGCCGGGGAAAAAAAACGAAATGCTCGCCTCGGCCCCGACCGCGCTCGGCGAGCCGAAACCCGGCGATGGCGTGATCCAGATGGTCGGCGGCGACATCCTCACCGTCACTTACATCGATGAAAGCACGCTCGATGGACAGAAGGGCGTGCCGCGCACCGGCAGGGTCCGCGCCGTCAGCACCGGCACGGTCGGCTTTTTCCTCGGGGATTACTCGACTCCCGCCTACGTCGCCTACCCCGGCCAGCCGCAGGTGGTGATGCTGCGCGACGCCGATCTGGACCAGTCGCCGGAAGCGGAAACCCTCACCCTGACCGTGGTCTCGCGCTACAAGGTGGAGGCGACCGAGGCCAGCGAATCCGAGGACCTGCTCGATATCTTCGCCCTCGAAGACGAGGAGGAAGAGGCATGGAAGGAACGCGACAGACTGACGGTGCGCCTGACGGAAACCGGCGAGGGCCCGCAGATCCGCACCGGCACGTTTCTCGGCCGCATCGATCTCGCTCCGGTCCAGGACGGGGTCACCCCGAATCCCGGCGACAGCATCCTGCACTGCGACGAGCTCGACGAACTGGTCGTGACCTACACCGACGAGGTCCATCTCTACGGCGACGAACCGCGCGAAACCCAGTCCGCCATCAAGGTCTCGGGCTCGGTGAATTCCGGGGTGAGCGCCGATCAGTATGTGGTCTTCGAGGAACTCCTCAAGGCGCGCAAAGGCTCGGTAGAGGCGGAGGCCCTGGTCGGGCTCGGCGGGATTTACAAGGACATGGGCCTCGACCAGCGGGCCGCGCTGCGGGCGCGCGAGGCGCTCGACAAGGTGGATCCCATCATCATGACGCGCGACAAGCTGCCCGGCGATCTCGTCGAGAACGCGTTCCGGCTGAAGTGGGAGGGCGAGCTGCTGCGCGACGATTTCGATGCCGCCACCGCCACCTGCCTTGCCTTCAACCGCCTCTATCCGGAATCGGTGCTCGCCGACCAGGCGCTGATGACGCTGGGCCGCAGCCTCACCGACAAGGGTGAATACGAAAGGGCGGTGGAGGTTTACGGCCGCGTGCTGCAGTTGGAAAATCCGATTTCCGCCGCCGAGGCGCAGTTCCGCATCGGCGAGGCGCTGGCGCAAAAAGCCGAGGAGGAGGCCGAGGCGGCCGACGAACACAACAGCAAGTGGGGCAGGGTCGGCCTCAACAAGGCCACCGCGCTGCAGAACCGCATGAGCGCCGCCATCAACGCCTACCGCAGCACCTACGAGAAATACCCCGAAAGCGCCTTCGCCGCCGAAGCGCTCGGCAGGGTCGTCCGCCATTACGTCGAAACCGAGAGTTTCGCCCAGGCCGCCAACCTGCTGGAGAGCGTGTTTGCCGACTACCCGGATGCCGCCTTCCTCGATGAAATGCTCCTGCTCTGGGCCAATGTCGCCTTCCGGATGGGTGACAACGAAACGGCCAAGGCCAAGTTGCAGCAACTCATCTTCGATTACCCGACGAGCGGCCATGTCGCTGAGGCGCGCAGCAGGCTCGCCGGGCTGGCCGGGGAGGCGGACGGGGCCGGAAAAGGCGCAGCGGAATGAAGAATATGAGTGAATGACGAAACAACCCAGGACCCAAGCACCCGAGGAAATCCAAATTTCGAAATCCGAATGAGCGAATTCAAACCACCATCTCCCTCGCGCCCCGGACGGCTCCGCCCATCGGGCTTGAGCCTTTCGTCATTCCTTGGGTCTTTGGGTTCTTGGGTATTTCGTCATTCCTTGGGTCTTTGGGTGTTTGGGTATTTCGCCGTCTCGTCGGTGCCTGCCGCCACTTTCGATGAGCAACGCAAGGCCGTCGCCGCCGCGATCGAGACGCAGCCGGAGTCGGCCATTCTCGCGCTGGTCCAGGCGGGCATCCAGGAGGGCAAGCCCACCGAGGCCATCGCCGAGGCGCGCAAGTGGCTGCGGCTGAACCTGCCGGAGGACATCAACCTGCTCCTCCAGGCGGGCCGCGCCGCCGAACTCAGCGGCGATGCCGCCGGGGCCGCCGCCCTCTATCAACAATACCTCAAACTCGCCGCGCCCGACGCGGAGGGCGTGGGAAGCGCGGCCACCGCGGTTCATGACCTGCTGCGGGCCCAGCTCAATGATCTCACCGCGGCTTACAGCTTCAACCGCACTTACTGCGGCCGCTTGATTGCCAACACGGGCGTCCGCCAGTTCGACTCTTGGTTCATCGGGGAAGCGATCCAGCGGGGCGACGTGATCGCGGTGGCCGACCGCCTGCGCGCCATCTGCGAGGCGGGCATTTCCCTCGATGTGCTGGTGAATTTCTATGAACCGCACTTCCGCTGGTTGTTGCAGCAGGTCGGCGGCTACATCGATCAGGGCGGCAAGGCCCGGATGACCCCGGAACTTGCCGCCGCCTGCAAGAATCTGGCCAAAGCCATGCGCCACCATGAAGAGCTGGCCCTCCAGCTCGAATGGGCCGCCGCGGTGGCGGGCTATAACCTGGCCATGCTCGCGGATGAGAATGCGGCACCTCCCATCGAGGAGGCCAAGGCCCTGCTCGCAAAGTATCCGCACCACGCACTCTGGGTTCAGAATGGCTGGGCTGGCGGCGGCAACGGGCCATATTATCGCGGCGACCCCGCGAAATACTGGCCCCATGAAATCGATGCCAAGATGGCTCCCATCGTGGCGGCGGCGGCAAGGCTCAACCCGCTTCAGTTCGCCGATCTCATGCGGTCGTGGCGCCATGGCTACTATGCGGATCGCACCACCCGCCCGTTGGATGTCGCGGCGGTGCGCGATTTCATCCGCGCCGACCCGAAACGGATGAACCGCCGCACCGGACTGCTTTTCTTGGAAAAAGGCTGGAACGAACACACGCCCGCGGAGGCGGCGGCGCTCGCTCCGCAGATCGCCGCAAATGACCACGAGGAGGCATCGTTGATCCGCGCGATCGCCGCCGGCGGGGAGGGCAGGGATTTCGACAAGATGGCCGATGCGCTGCTTGGCCCCGAGGCATGGCGCTTGGATCCGAACCGGATCCCCGCATGGCTGGATCAACTCTGGCACTACGCCGGGCGGCCCGGCGGCAACGAGAAGCGCGACCCACGCATCGCCGCCGGCACCGCGCTCGCGCAGAAGGTGAAGGAGGAAACCTTGGCGAACGAGGCTCCTGTCGCCCAGCACACGGCGCTGTTCCAAAAACTGTGGGCGGACTATCGTTCCGACCAACCGAAGATCCCCGGCGTCCTGAGCCGGCTGCAGGCCGTCGTCAAACTCACCCCCGATGCGGTCCCGGCCTTGCTCCGTGACCCCGGCCCCGAAGCGCAAGTGCTGGCGCGCGACGCCATCGCCTCCGGCTTCGCCATTGCCGATCCCGTTTGGCAGGAACTCGAAACGCATGTCGGCATCAATGTGTCGGCCTATGCTCCGATGGCCACTTACCTCGCCCAGCGGCATGCCTACGGCAACCTCGCGGAACTGAAGAGGCTCCAGCCCAACAAGTGCCGGCCCCACCCGCTCGAGCCCGCCCTGCGCCAGGCCGTCATCGATGGCCTGAAGCGCAACGATCTCGATCCGTGGCAACTGACCGCATGGATCAACATGCAGTTTTCCGAGGACAACACCGAGCAGGTGAAGCTGATCCAGGAGCTGGCGAAGTCACCGCTCTGGAACGGCATGCCCTGGGAGGTCCGCTTCGCAGCTTTCCAGTGGTTCGGCAAGGATTTGATGACGCCGGCGCAAGTCGCCATGATCGAGGCCGCGGATCCTGCGCGGGTGTGCAGGGAGCTGCTGGCGCTTGAGCGGAAACCGGAGACCGCCGAGGAAAAGAAGGCCCGCGAGGAGGCCGCCAAGGCCGATCCGGATGCCGCCGCCGCCATGGCCGCCGAGCTCGCCAAGGCCGATGTTGCCGCGGCCACCGCCGCCTTGCTATCCACCCTCGATGGCCTGCGCAAGGCACCGGTCAGGATCGAGGTGCCGGCTGCGGGGCTGGAAAACCTTGCCGCGCTCGACCCCATGGTTTTCAGCGACGCCACGGCGCTCGAGTTGATGATGCAACTCATCGACGGGCTCAAGGCGGCCCCCCCGACACCGAATTTCGGCAACCGCCTGCTCGAAGCCATGGAGCGCGAGCGCGATCCCCGGAAGCTGCAGCGCCTGGCTCCTTTCCTATGGGACAATGTCAACCGGCACATTCACAGCTTCCCGCGGGTCAAGGCGCTCAGCCAGTCGCTCATCGAGGACCATCCGTCCGCCGCCAGCGCTCTGGCCGAGGCGGGCCTCAAGGCCATCGCGCGTCACCGCGGTCACTCCTACTTCAACCGCGATGTGGATCTTCCGCTCTTCAAATCGATCCGTGGCAATGCGGCGATGAAGATGGGCCTCATCGTCATCCCCGTGGCCGCCAATCATCCGGCCTACCCGGTCTATCAGTCGCAGGGAGACTGGACCATCGGCAACGAGGACACCGCGTGGGACCGCCTCGATGCGAACTGGCAGGCCTTCGTCGAGGTCCACCGCGAGCTTTCAGTCACCTACCTGCTGTGGGTGCTCCAACAAACGATCCACACCCGTGCCGAAGAACGCCAGGAAACCTTGGTCAAGTCGTTGCTTGAATGGGCCCGGGAAGATGGCAACCCGCTTTCCGCGGTCGAGAAAATCCGCATCGAGCTGGCCTACGGCGACATCGCCATCCAGCGCGGCCAACTCCGCCAAGCCCACGAGATCTTCACCCGCACCTATCAAAACGAAGCCTGGCAGGATGTCCCCCTGCGGTTCGAGGCGGCCCTGCGCCGGGCCGGCGCGGAACGTCTCGCGAAAAATTTCGACTCCGCGCTCCAGGCGCTCAACGAACTCGAAGCCGAGCGCATCCCCGAGCTGTGGGCGGATATCCGCTATGCCCGCGCCGAGGTCCGCTACGACATGGAGGAGTTCGAGGATGCCAAGGACGACATCGATTCCATCCTCGCCCGTGAGCCGAACCACCCCGATGCCCGCATCCTGCTTGGCAAAATCCAACTCAAGCGCGAGAAGCTGATGGAGGCCACCGAGGTCGAACTCGGCTCCAATACCGGGCAGGATTCGATCGTCCCCGGCGAGAAGCTCAAGGTCACCCTGAACGACCCGACGCTTGCGGTCTCCGGCGCAGGCACCGAGATCGAGGTCAAGGTCTGGGCCGCATCCGGCGACGAGGAACAGTTTTTCCTGCGCCAGTTCGGCGACCAGAAAACGAAATTCCGCGGCGAGATCGCCACCGCCCTCGGCCAGCCCGCCAAGGACGACGGCACCCTGCAGGTCATCGGTGACGACCAGATTTTCTACGCCTACACCCAACGCTTCCTTGAGAAGATGAACCAGTCCGATGAAAGGCGCGGCGGGCCGATTACGGTCGCCTCCGATGCCCTGCTCATCGCCTCGGCCCGCAAGCTGCTCAGCGAAGCCGAGCAGCGCACCGCCGACATGGAGGCCGTGATGAGGGAACTCGAGTCCAAAGGCCAAAGCGAAAACCTCGAAGACGCCGCCAAAGCGCGACTCGCCGCCGGGGCGATGGACGCCGAGGCACGGGCCGGCACCGGCGATCTCAACGCGGACGAATTCGGCCGCTACCTCGTCAATGTGGCCAAACCCGGCAACCCGATCCATGTCCGCGTGATTGATCCGGACCGCAGCCGCACCGCCGGAGTCGATGAGCTCATCGTCAGCGTTTCCAGCTCGAGCGGCGATTCCATCACGCAGGTCAGGCTTGAGGAGACCGGCACCCACACCGGTTGGTTCGAGGGCAGCATTCCGACCGCCGGAGCACAGGCGCTCGCCTTCAGCCGCAAGTCCGAGCCGGGGCGCAACCCGAACATGGTGATCAGCCCGTCGGCCGATTACCCGGCCTGGCGTGCGCTGGTGGATGACGATCCGACGACGGAGTTTGTCATCGACCTCAATGACAATCTCCCGCTCGGCGAGCTGACCCTCACCGCCGCGGAAACCGGCGCGGCCTTGAAATCCTTCGCGCTCCAGACCGGGATGCACGATGGGGACCTGACCACCATCGCGGCCTACCCGCGCCACTTGACCGGGATCGAAAAACCCTGGCACCCGTCGGTGGTGGTGATGAATGACACCGATCACCACCATGAGCGCAACGAGCGCTCGGTTTACAGCCTCGACGAGCTGCAACAGCATCTCGCGCGCGGGTGGATGACCCAGAACTTCGCCGCCGGCGCGGCGGGGAATGTCGCCGGCCCGTCGGAGGCAATGACCCAAACGATCCCCGGAAAAGTCGAGTGGAAGCGCCAGAACCGCCACCACAACGCCCATGTGATTTACCGCTTCCGCGGATATTTCCACGAGCCGCGGGATGTGACCCGCCGTTTCAAGCTCGAACTCGGCAATTACCAGGTCCCGGATGGCACCCATCCGTCGGTCGCCCATCCGCCGCAGTTCCTGCTGGCGGTGAACGGCCGCCCGATCACCGACCCGGAAAAGCCCGACCTGCTGCAAGGGGCAATCCAGCTCCGCCCCGGCATCCACCACTTCGAAATCTGGGCCACCGGCTGGGACTGCGCGATCGGATTCGGGCGCGAGGTCCGGTTGCTGGCCAACCTCGATGAGCCCGACGCTCTCGTTGCTTGCCCGGACGCGTTTTTCGATCCGGCGAGCTTTCCCGAGCAAAGCCTCGATCACCGCAATGCGGCAGCCACCCTGAGCGCCAGCCCGGACGGCACCAAGTTCACCGTCAAGTTCGCCGAGGGCTCCCGCGCACGCCTGCTCAAGCTCGTGATCATGGACCAGGAGGGCCCGGTCCCGGCGCTGAACAAAATCACCCTCAACAAGCCCGACGGCGGCGTCGTGCTGCCGGTGGCCGAGGATTTCGCGGTTTTGAACCGCAACCAAACCCTCGAAATGCTGCCCGGCGACAAGATTTCGGTGCGCTACGTCGATGACCGTTTCGTGACCAACGCCAAGGAGCGTCATGAGCGCCTCCTTGATGTCGCCTTCACCGATGGCCGCATCGAATTCGCCGACATCGAGCCCCGCTGGAGCGAGAAGCACCGCAAGGTGATGCCTTATTATGAGCGCTTGCTGCGTTTCGAATACGACAAGCCGTTGTCCCTCGTTGTCACCGATCCCGACATGGACGTTTCCGGCGAGCCGGATGCCGTCCGCGTGACGCTGCGGGCCGATGGCGGCGGGCCGCGGGAATTCCAAGCGCTCGAAACCCGCGACTCCCCCGGCATCTTCAAGCTGCTGGTCACCCCGGTCGCCAAGGCGGGTGGCGCCAAGGATGAAGTGGTGGTTTCCATGGGGGGCAGCATTGCCGCCGCCTACCTCGATGAGGAAAACAACCGCCCCGGTGTCCCCTACGAGCGGCTCACGGCCATCAACCACGCGGCATTCGCCACGCCACAGTTCGTGCTCGCCCATGCCGAGGTGAAACCCTGGGAACCGGAGGAAGGCCGGACGGCCATGGTCAAGCTTCAGCACGGCTTCGAGGTGTTCCACGACCAGCCATCCGATGAGAACCCGCGTCTCGCCTCCGAGTCGGTCCAGCCTCGCTTCGAGGTCCACAACCGCCTGCTCCCCGCCAGCGAGGCACCGGAGGGTGGTTTTGCCGCCATTCATGGACGGCGCTTGCAGTTGGAAGTGGTCGCCCCGCACCTCGCCCTGCGCAGCGGATCCGCCGTCACCGTCCATGCCCAGACGGAAGCCGGCCGCCGCGCGGCCGGAGCCGCACAGGGAGCGGGCTTCGATATTTACATCCCCGGCACCATCGAGGTCAGCGGGCAGTTGGGACGGGCGCAGTCAGATGGCGTCCCCGAGATCCCCACCTACGTCGGCGGCGGCGTCTGGGGCCTCGATGAAGCGCCTCCCAACGACCGTTTCCGGCTCAGCATTCCATTGGTCGCCGGCGTGTTGCCCGCATCCGGTGTGCTCAGCGAGCAGGAACGGGAGGAGCTCAAGCAGCGCGCCCGCGATTCCCGCGCCGCTGCCGCGGAACTGCGGGCGCAAAGCACCGGCCTGGTCATCCAGCCGGGCGATACCGTGCACCTCGGCTTCCGCTACCGCGATCCGCAAGGGCGGCCGCAATGGCTGACCGCATCGACCCAAGTCGTCACTCATGGCGTCCTCGATGTGATGAGCGAGGACTACCGCCAGCCGATGACCAGCGCCTACGTCGGCGAGACATTCTATCTGCGCGTCGTCGATCTCGGGGCCGATGTCAGCGATGCCATGGACACGGTCAATGTGCTTGTCCAAGCCAAGTCCGGTGCCCGGGCGGCGGTCGAACTCCGCGAAAGCGGACCCCACACCGGCATCTTCAAGGGTGCGTATGCCATCAGCTACGCCCAGCAGGGCGGGGCGCTCCCGGAGGGATACAATCTGCGCCAGGATGGATTCCCCGTGATCTACGGCGACACCATCGCCGCACGCTACACCGACGCCAATGGTGTCCATGGCGAGACCCACAGGCTCACAATCAGCAAGGGGGCCGACGGCTTGATCCAACCGTTCTCCAAAACCTACGACAACGAGGAAATCGGAATGAAAACCCAGTTTTCGCTCGCCGAGGCCTACCTCGAAATGGCCAAGCGCCACCGCCAGCTGGGCGAACACGACCAGGCCAAACTCGAATATTCCAGCGCCAAGCTGCTGCTTTCCAAGGCCATGGATGAATTCCGCGACCCCGATACCCGGGCGCATGCCGAATACCTGCTCGGCACCCTGACCATGGAGGAGGCCATCGCCACCACCGACGCCGATACTCGTGAAACCCGCTTCCGGGCCGCCCTTTCGCGCTTCATGACCGTCACCGGAAGCTACCCGGAGACGATCCACGCCTCCCGCGCCCAGTATCGCATCGCCACCGTTTATGAGGCGATCGGCGAGCCCGACATCGCTGCCCAGGAATATGTCAAACTGGCTTACAAGTATCCGGACTCCGAGTTCCTCGCCACCTCGATGTTGCGGCTTGGCAGCCACTTCCTCAAGACCGCCGGAGAACTCGAGGCCAAGGCCAAGGAGCTGCTCGCCAAGGGCGAGGATGACAAGGATGCCCACTATGACGGCACCGCCCTGTTGAAACTGGCGCACAGCGAGTATCTGAAGACCGCCAGCATTTTCGCGCGCCTGCAGGCACGTTTTCCAAGCAACGAGCTGGCCGGTCCCGCCGGGCTGCGCGCCGGCCAGGCCTACATGCGCGCCGAAAAACACGCCGAAGCCGTGGATGCCTTCCAGCGCGTGATCGCCGAGGAAGGCTACGATGGGCCCAAGGTGCGCGCCCAGGCGATGTATTGGACCGGCATGTCCTATCAGAACCTCCGCCAGGAAATGGCCGCCTACTCCATCTTCAAGCGCCTCACCTATGACTTCCCCGAAAGCGAATGGGCCGCCTACGCCCGCGCCCAGCTTTCATCGGACCGGCTTCTGAATCTGGAGACGCAATTGGAACTCGAACGCTTGGAGGCGGGGAAATGACGAAATACCCAAATACCCAAATACCCAAGGAAATCCGAATGAACGAGTCTCCAAGCGAAACCATTATGACGTCATCTGCCGTTGTGCGCGCGCACCATGGCCCGGGTTCCATTTCGAAATTCGGCATTCGCTCCTTCTTTGGGCATTTGGGTATTTGGGTGCTTCGTTATTCCTTGGGTATTTGTGTATTTGGGTATTTGGTTATTCTCTCCGCCGCCGCGCCTCTGGATGACCGCATCGCAGCCTTCGAGGCGGCGGCCACCCAGACCGAATCCGCAGTTGCGGAGATCCTCAGGACCGGGCTTGCCGAGAACCGCAGCGCCCTCGCCTTCGCCGCAGTCAAGCCGTGGCTCGACGCCAGCCCCGCTCCCTCCCAGGACACCCTCTTCCGCGCCGCCCAAGCCGCGGAGAGGGCGGGGGAATGGACGACCGCCGCCAGCTTCTACCGCAAGCTGCTCAAGGAGCCGAAGCTGGACGGCCGCCTGGCCGCCGAGGCGGTGCCGGCGAATTACCGCGTGCTCATCAATCATCTCGGCGCCCCCGAAGCCGCCTACCTTTTCATGCGCGAGGACGGGGCGCGCCTGCGGACCTTCGGGCGCGCCCGCCAGTTCGACCACTGGTTCCTCGAGCGGGCCCGCGAGCGCAAGGACCTGCCCGCCCTTGCCCATTGGCACGCCGCAATCCTCAATGGCGACGACCCGCTCGAGCGCTACGAAGCGAATCTCGAGTTCCTTCTCCGGGAAATCGAAACCTTCAGCCACGACGGCGAGCGGTTCTTCGAGGCGCTTGACGAGCTGGCGGCCGCGAAAAGAACACCTGCCGGCATCAAGGCCCGCATCCAATGGGTGAAAAGCCTCTTGCCCCTCTGCAAGTCGGCCGCCGAATTGGTGGGTGCCAGGAAACCCATCCCCGTTGATCATTTCGCCCCCGCGTTTCCGGTCGCCGAGGCCATGATCGCCGCCGCGCCGTTTGAGGGTTCCCGCGCGGCCATCATCGGCTGGATGAACTTCAATGCCGGCGACTCCGGCGTGTTCGCCTCGTTCGTGAACCCCGGCCGCGAAGCCAAGGCCGCCCCCTTGCTCCAGGCCCTGCGCAAGCTCCCTGCCGGGCAGGCCGCCACCCTGATCGGCATGACGGTCGAGCAGGCGAGAGGTCGCAAGATGGCGGATTACCTCTTCAGCCCGGAGGAACGGCGCGCGCTCGTCCGCGATCTGCCGGCCGTCTTCAATTCCCTTTCCGCGCCGGATCTCACCCTCTTTGATAAAACCCTCACCGTCGATGAGGCCAAGGCGATGGCCGCGAACCTCGCGCGCAACCCGCACGCCCAGGCCGCGATGGTCCGGGTGTGGGCCAGGCCGGAGCGCCGCTACAGCGCCGTGGCCGACGAGATGATCAAGGCGGAAGCCTGGCGCTTCGATGACATCAAGAAGATGACCCACGGGCTCTGGCACAGCGGCATGTTCGAGCGGGATGTCGCCCAAGATGCGCCTGACAAGAAACATGCCAACTTCGACGCCCGGCACCAGAAGCTCAAGCAGCAGCTCGATCCCAAGGCATCGAGCCGGGACCGTCTTGCGGCCTTCGAGGAGCTGCGCCGCGATCTCCTTGGCACCGCGCCCACCATTCCGGCGGCGCTTGC
Organism: Luteolibacter sp.; assembly: GCA_049430545.1. Classification (GTDB taxonomy): domain Bacteria; phylum Verrucomicrobiota; class Verrucomicrobiia; order Verrucomicrobiales; family Akkermansiaceae; genus Luteolibacter. The sequence goes on along the minus strand of JBMTCD010000003.1, from coordinate 19,368 downwards.
CCTATGGGACGAGCTTTTCAGCAAGGCTCCCGCCGAAGATCTGGTGGCCATGCACAAGACCCTTGCGGCTTTCACCGAAGGGGAGCCTTTCGACCTGCTCCGCCGGGCCGTGGCCAAAACCACCTTCGAACAAGGTGGACGATTGGAATGGCAGGCAAGCGTCCAACCCAATCACTACAGCTACCATCAGCAGGCCACCCGCGAGAAGGCCGGCGGGTTGCTCGCGCACCTCCGCCAACTCATCGAGACCCAGGCGCAGGCGGGCCGGATCGCCGAGCCCATCTTCGGCATGTGGCTCCATGCCGTGGACCCCCGCGACCCCGAGGCACGCGCATTCATGGAAAAACTCGTGGCCTCGCCCGCTTACACCAGGCTGGACGCCAGCTACCGGCAGGCGGCCGCCGATGCCCAGCACTTCGGCGCCCTCGCGATGTCCCCCACCATCGGTGCCAGCGATCCGCAGTATGTTTCCCGCGCACTTCTTTCTCTGCCCAAGGATGCCTCGCCGGCACAGATCGAAGCGGCGTTCCAGGCGGCGGTCGATGCGGCCGTTAACGCTCCGGATGCCACCACTGTCATCGGTCTCGCGCCGGTGGCCGCCCTGCCGGAATGGTCGCCGGCAACCCGCGCGCTGGCCCTTTCCCTCTTCCGGGAAAACGCCCCGCCCGGAACGATCCCCGCCGGACAGGGGTGGGAGCAAATCGTCAAGCGCCTCGCCGACACAGCGCGCGAATCCGCCGGATGGAGCGAACTCGAACCCTGCGCCTCGGGCCTGTGGCACGCCGCCGCCGCCACCGACGATGGCCGCAACTATCCAGGGGCCGCCGCCTTGGCACTCTGCGCCGAGGCGGCATTGGAGGCGCAAGCCGCCTCGGTCGCCATGACCCTCGCCCGCTGCGGACGCAGGGCGGTGGTCGGCCGCACCCTGGCCAGCGCCACCGAGGGCCCGCTGGCGGAAATCCACGGCCGCCTCCGCCGCGTCTCCGGCAAGGCCGCCGGCCCAATCGGCGCCGTCGAAATCCCGGTCGCCGAAAATGACCCGTCCTACCCGATCTACCTCTCGAATGCCGAATTCGTGCAGGACAACCGCGAGGCCGCCTGGACACTCTACCAGGCCAACGCCGATCGCTTGAAGGAGGTCCTGCGCTCGCTCCCAGTCGATTACGGGCTGTGGTTGCTCGAACGCAACATCGAGGAAGGGCAGGAACAACGCGCCGAGGACCTCGTGAAGGAACTCACCATCTGGTCGCGCCAGGCCGCCGGCACCTTCAGCCTTGAGCAGGACGCCAGTCTCAAGATCGCCTACGCCGAGCTCGCCTTCCGCAAGGGTGCCCTGCCCACCGCGCGCGCCTGGTTCCGCCGGGTCGCCGACGCTGCGGAATACGAGGGCAGCCCGATGTTCCTCGAGGCCGCACTGGGCTCGGTGAAGGTGGACCGGGTTTCAAGGAACTTCGGCGCCGCCCTGACCGAACTCGATGTCCTGATGCGCCTGCCCAATCCGGAATTCCGCAAACAGGTGCGCTACGCGCGGGCCGAGGTCCTGATGGACCAGGAAAGCTATGCGGAAGCGCTCGATGAACTCGAAGCGGTGCTGCGCCAGGAACCCAAGCACCCGGACGCCCTGATCCTCCGCGGCAAGATCCACTACCAGATGCGCAAACTGGTGGAGGCCAGCGAGATCGAGCTCGGACCCTCGCAGGACAACACGGTCATCGTCCCGGGCGAGGCGGTGAAAATCAACCTGCGCGACCCCACCCTGCGCGTGTCCGGCGTCGGGGCCGACATCGAGGTCGAGATCTGGGCCAAGTCCGGCGACAAGGTGCGCGTCCTTCTCTATCAACTCGGCGACAGCAAGGACAAGTTCCGCGCCGAGGTGCCCACCGAGCTGGGCGCCCCCAATCCCAATGACAAGGTGCTGCAAGTCCTCGGCGACGATGAGATCCGTTTCGGCTACTCCGAGCGCTTCCGGCAGAAAATGGACGACCTCCCGCCGGATCCGGACCTCGTGATCACCGTCGCTTCGGACGCCCGGCTCGATCTCAGTGCCGGTGCCTTCCCGCCACGCGAGGGCGAACGCCGCCTCGATATCTCGGAACTCGGGCTTTCCACCGCCCAAGCCGCCCTCGGCACCCGCGCCGTCCGCCCGGGCAATCCGGTCTATCTGCGCCTCACCGACCCCGACCGCAGCGTCTCGCCGGAAATCGATGAAATCACCCTCACCATGGAGGTTTCCAGCGGTGACGAGATCCGGCAGCTCGTTTTGAAGGAAACCTCACCCTTCAGCGGCGAATTCGAGGCCATCGTGCCGACCGCCGGTGCCCAAGCCATCGCCTACGCCTCGGAAAGCTCTCCCGGCCGCGATCCGAACATGGCGATCAGCTCACAGGACTATCCGGGATGGCAGGGCGAACTCGACAACAAGGAACGCGCCCGCACCTTCGGCGTCGATCTCAATGACAATATCGCCCTCGGCGGGATGACCCTGGATGTCGGCGGTCCCGGCGAGGCGCTCACGCACTTCATCCTCCAGACCTCGCTCAACGGCAAGGACTGGATCACGCGCGCCCGCTACCCCGTGGATGAAGCGCCGCCCGACGCCCGGCCGCACGTCGCCTCACTCGTCGCCTTCCGCCACACCAGCCCGTTGTTCGGGATCGGCGCGCCGGAGGGACGGGAACTGCCCGAGGCCTGGCGCGAGGCGATGGATCTGAAGTCCGCCCGCGCCGATGCCATTTACGCCGCTTCCCATGTCACCAGCCTTTCCACCATGGAGCCGAAACTCGCGGGTGATCATTTCAGCGATGTCGTCCTGATGCGCTACCGCGCGTTTTTCCACCAGCCGAGTGCCGCCATCCGGCGCTTCCAACTGACCGGCTATCCCCCGGGCGATGAGAAGAACAAGGCTCACACGATATTCCTCCTGAACGGCGAACCCGCCGCCGATGATTCCGAGGATCCGCTGACCATCGAGCGGGAACTCCCGCCCGGCCTCCATGAGATCCAGGTATGGCGCTGGGAAAAACCCGAGACGCTCAGGCAGCGCAAGCCCGTCCTGCTCTGCGACGAACCCGGCAAGGACGGACTCGTCCCTTGCCCGGACGCGATGTTCGACCCCGCCGCCTTCCCCGAGGGCCTGCGCGCACAGATCCCGCAGCCCGCCACCATCACCGGGGCGGACGACGGCACCCTCAAGGTTGCCTTCGGCGAGGACACCCGCGCCCGCATGATCCAACTGGTGATCCATGGATTCGAGGGTGTGGCCCCGGCCATCCGCAAGGTCACCCTCGGCGACCGCGATGGAAAGGCCATCCTGCCCGTTGCCCTCGACTACAAGGCACTGCGGGAAAACCTCCAGCTCGAGGTGCTGCCCGGCGACCAGATCATCGCCCGCTACGAGGACCCGGTCATTGCCACGCCAAAAAGAGACCGCCATGAGCGCCGCCTCGGCGTCGCCTTCAATACCGGCACGATCACCGCATCGTTCCTCAATTACGTCACCAACCCGAATGGCGAACGCGAGCTGCTGCTCGAGCCGATCCGGCGCTTCCGCATGGACGATGCCATCGCCATCGTCATCGATGACGCCGACCTCGATGCCGGCCCCGAGCGCGACATCATCGAGTTTGTGGTGAAATCCAGCGATGGGGGATCGGTCACGCTCAAGGCAGTGGAAACGGAGCCACACAGCGGCCGCTTCATGGGGCGCGTGTTCCCCGTCGCCGGCGAGCCCTCGCGCGAGTCCGAAATCAAACTGACTCCCGGCGGGACATTGACCGCTGTTTACCGCGACGCCGAAAACCTCGATCCCGGAATCCCCGCGGACCGCGAGATCGCGATCGAGCATGCACGATATGGCCTGCCGCAGCTTAGCGCCTACGCATTGTCCAGCAAGATGCTGCCCTACGCTCCGGCTCCAGCCGAAGACAAGGGGGGCGCCGCCGCATCGCTCCGCGCGGGCGGCACCGAGGTCTTCCATCCCCGTGCCGAGCTGGCCTATGCGCATGTCGATGCCGCAGACACCGCCGCGCAGCCGCTCACCGCGGTGATCGGCGCCGACCTCCGCTTCGATGTGATCGCCCCGCACCTCGCCCTCGCCCGCAGCAGCGAGATCCGCGCCTACATCCAGACCGATGAGGCCCGCAAGAAGGCGAAGGCCGCCGGCAAGGACTTCGATGTCACCGTCCCCGGGACCCTGAAACTCACCGGCATCCTCGGCCGTGGCGAACCGCAAGCGCCACGTGGCTATCACATCGCCAAGCCGCCGTCAGCGCCGACCAATCAACCCCAGCTCGAGGAAGGCCGGTTCGCGTTCGCCGTCCCGCTCGTTCTCGGTGACCCGCCGGCCCGCAGCTTCGCCACCAAGTCCGCTGAAGAACTCCCCGCCTCCGCCATTCCGGATGGCCTCGCCGTCAAGGCGGGCGATCTCGTCCACGTCGGCTTCCCGTGGCAGGACGAGGACGGGAAAGTTCATTGGAAGACGACCCGCTTCACGGTCGGCAGCGATGCTTTCCTCGATGTCATGGATCACGGCTACCGCGAAGCCCTCACGAGCGCTTATGTCGGGGAAAAAATCCACCTGCGCCTGCTTGCACCCGGCCTCGACCGTGGACCCGAGCGCGATGTCGCCGAGGTCATGCTCAAGGGCACCAGCGGCGCCGCCACCCGCTACGAGGTGACGGAAACCGAAGGCCACTCCGGTGTCTTCAAGGGGGTGTTTACCGTCAGCTATGCCGATGCGGACATCCCTGCCGAGTTGCCGCCCGTCGCGCTCAATGGCTTTCCGGTCCGCTACGGCGATGACATCACGGTGAGTTATCAAGACCAAAGCTTCGCAGTGAACGTCAACAAGGGCGCCGATGGCGTCATCGAGCCGTTCAGCAAGCGCTTCACCGGCGACGAAATGGCCGTGCGCACCAGTTTCACCCTCGCCGAGTGCTACTTCGAACTGGCGAAAAAACACCGCGAGATGGAGGAGGAAAGCCTGGCCCGCCGGCAGATCGGCCAGGCGCGCAAATTGCTGGCCGAGGCGCTCGCCACCCATCGCGACGACGCCATCAAGGCCCACGCCGAATACCTGCTCGGCAACCTGTCGCAGGAATTCGCCGACCTCGCCAAGAATGACGAGAGCAAGCTGCCGATGTATCAGGACGCGCTGTCACGCTTCTCGAAGATCCCGACCGACTACCCGGATACCGAGTTCGCCCCGAAGGCCCAGTTCAAGACCGCGCTCGTTTACGAGAAGATGGGGGAAATCGAAAACTCCGTCGAAGAATATGTCAAACTCGCCTACAAGTATCCCAAAGACGAGCTGATCCCCACCGTCATGGCGCGTCTCGGCGGCTACTTCCAGAACAAGGGCCAGCGGTTCAAGGAACAGGCGGACCCGCTTCGCGAAAAGGAGGATGACGCCTCCAAGGCCGAGGTTCTCAGGCTGGACCAGCTCAGCTACCCCGAGTTCCTCAACGCGGCGATGGTCTTCTCCAAGCTCCAGGAGCGTTTCCCGGACGATCCCCTCGCCGGCCTCGCCGGTCTGCGGGCGGCGCAGAATTTCATGCGCGCCCACCAGTATCAGGAGGCGCTCGCGCAGTTCCAGCAGGTCATCGACAGCGAGCAATACGACGGCCCCGAGATCCGCGCGCAGGCCATCTATTGGAGCGGCATCAGCCACGAAAGGGCCGCCGGACTCATGGTGCAATCCAACTTCAGAGGACGCGGAGATTCGATCACTTCGGCCTATCAGCTCTACCGAAGGGTCACCTTCGATTTCCCCGACAGCAAATGGGCCAAATTCGCCCGCGGCCGCCTCGCCGATCCCGTTTTCGAAAGAATCATCAATGAGGAAAAAACAGCCCGCGAACGCATGATCGAGCAAATCAAGGCAAGCAAGAGATAGAGGAAATCCGTTATTCACATCACCGCATTGAACCCTCTCGAACAACAGCTCCTCAAGGAAACGGCCGGCGAGGCCCCGCCGCGCCTGATCCTGCGCACCCGCACCCGGATCGACACCGGCCGCTGGTGGCGTGCCTCGCCGCTCTGGCTTTGCATCATGCCCGGCGAAATCATCCTTCTCGCCGTCGGCCGCCGCCGCCACTTCGAGAGGATCCCGCTCGCCGCCTGCCGCTCCAGCCACTACAACGCCGCCACCGGCGAGCTGGTCATCGCCCCGGCCGACCACCTCCATTTCCCGCGGCTCGCCATGACGCCCACCGAGGCGCTGCGCGTCCTGAAATTGATCCAATCACCCACGCCCAATCGAACTCCCGAACCCGCAAAGCAATGCTAGAACATATCATTGAAGGAAAGATCATCATGGTTCCCCTGATGATCTGCAGTCTCATCAGCCTCGCCGTGGTCTTCGACCGCTGGCAGGCCTTTCGCGACAACCGCCGGATCGACACCCGTTCGCTCCGCTCCAAGATCCTCGCGCACCTGCGCAAGGACGACCTCGCCGCCGCCATCGAGGAGTGCAAAACCGCCCGCGGCCCCATTGCATCGGTCCTGCTCGCCGGCCTGCGCTCCTATGATCAGCTCCGCGGCAAGAAGGAATCGTCCGAAACCATGCGCCTGGTTGTCGGCCAGGTGATGGAAGACTACAGCGCCCAGGCCATGAGCGTCGTCAACAAGCGCCTCGACGTCCTCACCACCATCGGCACCGCCGCACCCTTGCTCGGCATGACGGGCACCGTCACCGGCATGATCGCCTCCTTCGCCGGCCTCGCCCAAGCAGGCAGCATGGCAGGCGGTGGCGGCGAGGTCGCCAGCGGCATCTCCGAGGCCATGGTCACCACCGCCGCAGGCCTCATCATCGCCCTCCTCGCCGTCATCCCCCAGAGCGTCTTCAACCGCTGGAGCGACGAAATCGAACTCGAGATCGAGGAGGCCAACAGCGAACTCGTCGAGTTCATCCTCACCCACCACTGATGAGAAAACGCTACAGTCGCGAAAAGAAGCACCGCTCGGGAGAAATCCCGACCGGCTCCTTTTCCGATATCGCTTTCCTGTTGATCATCTATTTCCTCGTCGCCACCACGCTGGTGAAGGTGAAGACGATCACCGCCGACCTGCCGACCGGCGAGAAGACGTCACAGCCGCAGTCCGACAAGACACCGATCGTCAACCTCCGCGGCGCGGAGATTTTCTTCAACGACCGCAAGGTGACCATGCCGGAGCTCAATGACCGCCTCGCCGCGCTCGAACTCGGCAGCCAGGAGCCGTCGAAGCGGGTCATCATGCTCGAATCCGCCGGCGGCACCCCTTACGAAAACTATTTCCAGGCCCTCGCCTCGATCAGCAGGCACGATGGCGTCGTCGCCATCGTCGAGAAAGACGAATGAAATGAAGAAGAAGCTCCAGAGCAAGAAACGCCGCACCGTGCCCGTCCCCATCGCGAGCATGGGCGACATCGCATTCCTGCTCATCATCTTCTTCATGGTCTGCAGCGAGGTCAGCAAGGACAACAGCAACATCCAGGTCACCCTGCCATTCTCGGAATTCGTCGAGAAGATCGAGGTCCCCGTCGCTGCGCGTGTCGCCATCGATGAAAACGGCGAGGTCTATCTCGATGGCGTCCGTGTCGATGGGGCCAAGGATGTCGAATGGGGCGTCCGTGCCTTGCTCACCAACACCGTCTCCGACGAACAGCGCCACGTGCAGTTCAAGTGCGACGCATCCCTTCCCAAGGAAACCTTCGAACCCGTCATCAAAGCCATCGCCGAAGCCGGCGGCATCATCGAAGCCGTCGGCGACAAACCGAACTGACTCCACCAAACCATGGACCCCACCCACGAAACCACCCCCGACGAACTGCTAGACACCTTCCGCGGGCGCAGCCTGAAGTCGATCATCCTCTTCACCCTCGCGGTGCACGCCGTTGTCCTGCTTGGCACCAGCGTCCCGTTCCTCTGGAAAACCATCGCCGGCCCATCCGCCGAGCTCACCGAGGAGCAGCGCGTCCAGGCCGCCGTCAAGGAGGCCACCGCCTCGCTGCGCAAGATCGCCGAGCGCCACGGCATCCCGCCGCAGGACCTCGGCAGCCAGTTCGCCGCCGGCAGCCCTGCCGCGCCCGCGCCCGCGGCCACCCCGGAAACCACCTCTCCGGAAACCGCCACTCCGGACGAGAATGCCGCATCCGGCGATGAACCGAAATCCGCCATCGAGGAGGAAATCGAGAAAGCCGCGCCCGGCCCGGAGGTTCCACCGATCCCGGAGGAAGAAGTGGACCTCTTCAAGTAAGCCCCCGATCCAGCCCGCATGTCCCGCAGCCGCCAGCTTCCCGCCGAACGGATCGATCAGATCCCGACCGCCCCGTCCGCCTTCAAGGCGGGCGTGGTCTGCGTCGCGGCGATTGCGCTCGCACTGCCCGGCGCGGCGGTGGGGAACTGGGGGGCTCCCGTGCTGGACGCCTTCCTCTCCGACAAGGGGGACCTTGCCATCCTCTGGCAGAAACTCCACGTCACCCGGTCGCTCAAGGCCACCTACACCGCCATCTGCTGGATCGGCCTGGCCTGCGCCGCCGCCGGCCTCGCCGGCTTCTGGCGCCACCGCCTCACCTATCATTTCCTGCGCCTCGTCCTGCTCGCGGTGATCGTGGCGATGGCCGCCTTCATCTGGCTCGTGTGGCAGGGCGTGTTCGCCATTGCCCGCGAGGGCGTGGAAATCCATGGCGCCGCCCAGGACTCGACCACTGCCTTCAAGATGTGGTGGTCGATCTGCTGGCCGGCCCTCGCGGTCACCGCCTACGCGTGGTGGCTGCAGGTGATGCTGCGCAGCCGCTCGGTTTTCGCCGCCTACACGCGGCGCGCCGGAGCCGCCATGGCCGGCGACCGCGTGCTCGAAAACCTGCGCACCCACGGCCGCGACCCGCGCCACCGCCGCAGCCTCTACGCCAGCGCGCTCACCCACCTGATGATCATCGTCATCATCCCGTGGATCCTCACCCTCGGCGGCTGCGTCGAGGCCTACAAGGTGCCCAAGGGCAGCGGCAATCCGGTCGTCGCGATGGTCAAGGTGGTGCAACCGAAAAAGAAAAAGAAGAAAACCCTCAGCCTGCGGCCGAACTCCGCCATCCTTTTCGAACAGCCCGATCTCGACAACACCGAGGTCGATCAGGTGATGGAGGAAAAAACCCAGGTCACCTACGAGGCCAACCCCAATGCCATGGCCGGCAATATCGGCAAGGGCGGCGGCACCGAGGGCGGCTGGCCGGAGGGCATGGACGATTACAAGATCCGCTTCATCCGCCTCGAACACGACGGCGAAGGCTGGGATGACGGCATGAACGAATCCGGTGCCGATGTCAATTTCCTAAAGGCCTTCGCCCAAGCCACCGGCTTCAAGAAAATCGCCCGCGAGGGCGAAAGCCACTCGATCGCCCTGCTCCGGAAATACCCCGACGACGGCTTCCCGCCCTTCGTTTTCCTCACCGGCAACGCCGGCATGGGGCGCGTCAATTCCAATGATGCCAAGATCCTCCGCGATTACTGTCTCAAGGGTGGCATGCTCATTGCCGATGCCGGCAGCGCGCAGTTCCACCAGTCCTTCGTCCATTTCTTGAGCCAGGTCTTCCCCGACAAGCCGCTCATCGACATCGCGGACGACGACATGATCTATCAACTTCCCTACGGATTCCCCGACGGCGCGCCGGGCTTCTGGCACCACGGCGGTCGCCGCGCGCTCGGCATCAAGCACGAGGGCCGCTGGGTCGTCTTCTATCACCCGGGCGACATGAACGACGCCTGGAAATCCCAAGGCTACACCGATGTCACCCCGGAGATGCGCGCCGCGGCCATGAACCTCGGCATCAACCTCGTTTACTACGCCTTCAACCAATGGGACGACGCCATCTCGAAAGCCCGCAAGTAACCCGCTCCGCCCCACCGTGAACTCCGAAACCATCGGCACCCTCGGCCAACTCGGCCTCGCCTGCGGCGCGGGATCGCTGCTTTGCGCGCTGATCTACTGGGTGCGCAAGCGTCGCTCGCTCGCCCGCATGGCCGCTGCGCTCGCATGCGCCGCCCTTGCTTGCACCTTGCTCCACTCGGCCACCCATGTCAGCCGCATCGAGGTCGATCCCTCCGCCAAGCTCGCCGAAATGGAGGCCCGCCAGCAGGCGAAACGCCAGGCGGTGCTCGACAGCCGCGGAACCGAGGTCGCTCAGATCCGCTTCGCCGAGGACGATGGCGGCGAGTTCCTCGACAAGGCCGGCCTCGAGCAATCCGACCTGAAATACCTCGAAAGCATCGAGACGGATGACGTCCCGGAGTGGAAAAAATCCAAGAAAACCCGCTCCGACGAAAGCGCCGATGACGTTGGCCTCGAAGATCAGATCGACACCGAGGAAGCCGAGGGCGGCGCGGACGTCGGGGAACTCGCGGAAACCGCCCGCTCCGAACCCATCCTCATGTCCGAAGCCGGTGTCATCACCGCCCGCCGCATCGACCGCTGGTCCCGGCGCTCCGCCTGGGCGCTGGCGATCCTCGCCCTGCTGCTGCTTTTCCACGACTACCTCCGCCGCGCCAACCGCTACGCCGAGGCCAGCCTGCCGCTGCCGCTCCCAAGCTCCTGGCTCAACGCCGTCACTCCCGTTCCGCCCGCCCTCGCCCGCCCCGATCCGCCGCGGCGCCCCGTCCCCGCCGAACTCGCATGGCTCGCCCGCCGCGGCGATGCATTCGTCTACCTCACAGAAAGCCCCGAGGCGGCGGAGGCCGCCATGCAGGCGCTGCGCCCGTTTTCCGCCCGCCGCGGCCGGCCCGAAGTCATCCGCGTCTCCAACGACGACTCGGAAATCGACGACGATTTCATCTTCGACGCCGTCTGGTTCGGGCGGGCGTCGTTCATCATCGATTCCGCCGGCCGCGCGCAGCGATTGCTGGAGCGCTTCGCCGTGCTGCTCGGCGAGCGCCGCGCCCGTCGCGCCCGGGTCCGGCAGACCTCTCATCTGGTCCGGGACCTTGAGCAGCCCATGCCCGCCACTGTCCATGACTCGTTCATGCGCCTCACCCAAGCCACCGGTTTCTCCCTTTTCCTCTGCCGATGAAACGCACCAGCCTCACCTGCTTCCTTGTCCTCGCCGCCCTGCTTCCCGCCCTGCAGGCCGAAGAACGCACGCTCACCCCCGAGCAGATGGAGAAACTCGCCAACCAAGGCGACTTCACCGAGCAACCGGCCGACCGCCCGGCCAACCTGCCCGACCTCACCAAGGGCGACCTGGTGCCCGGCGGCGGCAAGATTCCCCCACCCACCTGGACGCTTGGCCCCACCGGTATCGTCGCCACCTTCGCCGGAGGCTTTCCCGGCGACCAACTCCAGGTCCAGACCGTCCTCACCGGCTCCCCGGCCGAGGGAAAACTCCAACGCGGCGACGTGCTGGTCGGCATGAATCGCGAAAAATTCAAAACCGGCGGCCACCTCGCCATGCTCATCGGCAATGCGATCATCGAGGCGGAAAAAAACGAAAACCAGGGCCGCCTCACCTTCATGGTCTGGCGCGACAAGAACTTCAACGCCCGCACCGGCAAGAAAAACATCGCCGGGGTCGATCTCGACAAACTCTTCCAGCAGGCCCGCGATGACAACTCGCTCTACGATTGGAAACCCGAGGAAGAACGCAAGAAGGAGGTCGCCCGGATGGGCTTCGACGAGTATCCCATCGTCCCCGAGACCTTCGAGATCGAGCTGAAACTCCGCACTTTCCCCGCCTACAGCGACACCGCTCCCTATGACTGCCCGAAGACCATGGCGATTCTTGAAGACGCCTGGAAGGTGTTGGAAAGGAAATTCATCGTCGACCCGGTGAATGCACAGAGCGGACGCGGCGGGATCATCGAGGCGGTCGCCCTCATCGCGTCCGGCAAACCCGAGCACCGCGAACTGGTGCGCCAATGGGTGCGCGGACCGCACTCGCCGTGGAAGGAACCCAAGGAGCCGGCCGGAACCATGTTCGAACCTGGCTACCGCGGCTACAAGGGCTACCAAAGCTGGCACCACGGCTTCGGCGGTCTCTACTGCGCCCTCTACTATGAGGCCACCGGCGATGAGTTCGTGCTGCCCGCGCTGCGCAAGTATGCGATCGATACCGCGATGGGCCAGAGCGGCCACGGCTCGTGGGGCCATACCTTCGCCTACCCGTCGTTCAACGGCGGCAAGCTCCACGGCATGAACCCCGGCTACGGCGCCCTCAACGCCGCCGGAAACCGCTGCTTCTTCCTGGTCACTCTCGCCCAGAAGCTCGGCATCGAGCACCCGGAAATCGACCTCGCCGTCGAGCGCGCCCGCCGCTTCTTCGGTTCCTACATCGACCAAGGCTGCATCCCCTACGGCGACCACCCGGCCTACGGCTCCGACGACAGCAACGGCAAGAATACCGGCGTCGCGTTCTCGTTGAAATTGTTGGGCGATACCTACGGCGCGAAATACTTCGCCATGATGTCCAGCCACTGCGCCTTCACCCGACGCGGTGGCCACGGTCACGATTACCACGGCAACTGGTCTTCCTGGGCCGCGAGCCTCTGCGGCCCCGAGGTCCGCGCCTACAACGAACTCAACCTGCGCTGGCGCCGCACGATCTGCCGGATGTTCGACGGCAGCTTCGTCTACCACTCGCCCACCGGAGCTTACAACACCCTGCGGGACCCCACCGCCACCGAGGTGCTCCACCAGTCGGTCATCTTCAAGCAAACCCTCATCACCGGCAAGGACACGGATGAGGCGATCTATCCGACCGAACGGGAAATGAAACACCTGCTCGCCAGCGCACGCAGTCAGCTCAACGACCCCTTGCTGCTGGAAATGGCCGGCAAGCCGTTCGAACAGCGCGACACCGAAGAGGTCTTCGACCTTCTCGACCACTTTTACCCGAAGATGCGCGGCGTCGTGGCCAAGGAGCTGGCACGCCGCTTCCAGGCCGGCGAAAAGGAAATCGTCCCGCGTCTCCTCAAGTTGTTGGAAAGCGACAACGCGCGCTTCCGCGATGGTGCGCTGCTCGCCCTCGGTGGCTGCGGCTCCGATACGGTCCTCGGCTCGCTTTCCAAGCTCACTCCGCTGCTCAAGGACCGGCAGGACTTCGTCCGCATCACCGCCGCCAAGGTGATTTCCGGGAATACCGCCAGCGAGGAAACCCAGCTTGCGATGCTCGATGCCACCCTCGATGAACCCAGGGCGATCGCCCCCAACAGCGTTCGCAACACCACCCAGTCGACACTCTTCGGCACCGGCACCAAGCTCGCAAACGACCCCTTCAATGCCGGCTTCGACCCCGCCAGCGTCCAACGCGCCCTCGAGCACCTCATCCTCCTCGATCCGGCGGGCAGGACATTCCTGACTTCGCGCCTCAACCCGTGGACCAAGGAAACCGTCGTCCGTGTTGCCGGGCCGCTCACCGAGGCCGCCGAGGAGGAACAACTCGCCGACCAAATGTTCGCCAACCGCTCCGCTCCGGCCCAGGCCTTGCTCGGAAAATTCAACTATCGCGAGGGTGTCGAGGCGACCGCCCACCGCCTGCGCAAACAGGCCGCCATCCGCCGCGACATCCGCCCCTTCGTCGGCTTCAAGCGGCCGCTGATGGACCCGGAGCTGGTCCGCAAGCAGCCCGCGGCCTTCACCGGCTTCATCGATGAAATCGCCACCGTGCTGACCGACAACCCGAATGCCGAACTGGTCAAGAATACCGGCAACACTCCGGTCATCGCCGCCCTTGCCGAGCTTTACGATCTCATCAAAGCCGTCAAGCAACCCACGACCCTGCCGTCCATTTCCCAAGACGTCCGCGCGATGTTCGGAGAAACGCTCAACTCGGCCGGCGGCAGCGGCGCCAAAATCCAACTCTGCCGCGATGAACTCGCCGATCCCGGCCAGCGGACTTATTTCCGCAAAATGGCGGCCATCGATTTCCTCGCCGAGATGCTCGCGGCCGATGCCTTGCCGGACCTCCTGCCCTACCTCGGCCACGATTATTGGCGGCTGCGCGACCACGCCCGCCAAGTGGCGGCCTCGCTCGTGAAAGAGGGCGGCGGCGGGGCCCTCGCGGCTCTCTTCCCATCAGCCGATCCCGCATCCGCCGCCGGCATTCTCGCCGTCTTCTCCATGGCTGGCTCGAATGAGGGATCGAAGGTGGCCGAATCCGCATTCACACACGACTCCCCGTCGGTGAGAGCGGCGGCGCTCCGCGCCCTGGCGGCCATCGACGGTCCCGCTGCCATCCCGGCGTTGCTCGCCCGCTTCGCCAAAGCCCGCGACAAGGAGGAGCTCATCGGCTGCGAGGACGCGCTCCTCGCCTTCCGCGAAGAAAGGCCCTCCGCATCCAAAATCCGCGACGGCATCGTCAAGCTGCTGCCAAACGTCGATTCTTCCGTGCGGCCGCATCTTTATTTCGTGCTCGGCCGCCTTGGCGACGCCGAAAGCATCCGTTTCCTCGAAAAAGCCGCCGCGACCGACCGCCTTTCCGAACTGCGCGAGATCGTCCAAGCCCTGTCTTACTCGCTCAGCCGCGAGGCGGATCAGGTGATGCTGCGCATCGCCGCCACCGACAAGGAGAGCGCCGCGATCGTCGGTGCCCAGGCGGTGCGCCGCCTGGTGCTCGGACCGAAGGGCTTTGGCGATCTAACCGATTCCGAGCGCATGGACTTCGCCGAGCCGATGCTCAAGCACCACATGGACGACGCGCTCATCAGGTTCCTCGGCCGGGTTCACGATGCGAGGGCCCTGCGGGCGCTGATGGATTGCCTGAAAAAGGGCGTGTCCAACGCCGCGGCAAGCCTGGTCACCAATGCCGAGGGCCTCAATCCGGCGGACCTTTCCAACACCGACAACCAGATCGCCGTCAAGGCGCTCCGCGACGTGATGGAATACATGGAGGTCGTCCACCTCCGCGGCGGCCCGACCGCGCACATGGACAAGGATGACAACTACGTTGGCTGGAAAGCCCTCCAAGCCCGCGCCGGCAAGGCGATGCTCAAAATCCACCAACCCGATAAAGCCCCCATTCCCACCATCGACCCGCTGCTGTTCGATCCCTGACCATCCCCCGGTGTTGCTGATGCCCGCCTGCCGGGCTATGCCGACATCAACAACCCCAGCTTCAGCACGCTCATCGGCATGCAGATGTTTCCCGGGAATTCTTCAAGCGCGCCAACTGGGTGCGCACCCTCTACTGAAGTCCGTGGAATCGGGTGAAACGGGAATATCCATCCCCTTCGACGATGCCCGCAAGGCGGACCAGTGAACACGCGCGGGCATTCCGGCCCACCAGCCAGCCCGTCGGGCCAATCGATTGCCCCGTTTTCCCCACGGATCGCGATGGCTCGGCCTGCCCCGTCAAGGGTAGCTCGCGGCGGGGAAATCGATTGCGGGAACCGGCTGGCAGGCAAGACTCCGAGCGCTTCCAAGTTTCCGTCCCTCCATGCTCCATTCCCGGAAGCAGGCCGTGGACCGAAAACAGCGGATCAACCACAACAACCAACCGGAAAATCACAAAGAAAATGAAGATGAAAAGCCTGCCCGCCACCCACGCAGTGGCCTCTTTGCTGGCCATGGCAACGATTCCATCCGCAGCCGGCCCGCTGCTCTACGAAGGATTCGACTATCCCGTTTCCAAGGAAGCCACGCACTCCTCGCTCGCCGGAGCCAATGGAGGCACCGGCTGGGGAGGGGGCTGGAAGGAGACCAAATGGCCCATGGCTGACGCCGTGGAACCCGGACTCGCTTTCGGGCGGCTGGGCGTGAAGGGAAATGCCGCCACCAGCACCGCTTCCTCATGGGGACACGCAACCCGCGCAACCGGCGACACGCTGTCCAAGGCGGGCCTGTTGAGCAACGCAGCCACTCTTTGGTTCAGCATCGTGATCGACAACTCGGCTGCCTCGAGCGGCGTCAAGAACGGACTTGCGCTGGGCACCGGAGCCTTCTCCGGCGACGCCCAGGAGAAGATGCCTCAAGGTTCCTTCGGGGTCGGGCTGATGCAGTCCGGCTATGACAAGGTGATGGCCGCCTGTTGGGCCGATGGCTCGTTGAGCACCGGCAATACCGGCATCTACCCAACCCAAGCCACCCTTTTCGTCGGGAAAATCGAGTGGGGTGCCACCGACGATGCCAACGAGACCCTCACCATCTATGCCCCGGGCACCGATCTGAAACTTGGCAATCCGGTTGCGAAACTGATCATCCCGGCCGTCAACCAGTCCGAATTCGACACGGTCGCGCTCCTCACCAAGGACAACGGCCGGATGGACGAGATCCGCTTCGGTGCAGGTTCCAATGATGTCATTCCCGGGGCCCGGAAAAAAACCGGCAAATGAGCCGGCGGGGCTCTGCCGGATTCCCCCGTCAGGGCTTGTTCACCGGCACCCGCCCCACCGTGCCGCCATCGATGAATTCCGCCTCGGTCAGGATCTGCCGCCGGTCGTCCCTGCCGCGGGCGATATTGTGGGTCCAGCGCAGGATGCAACGATCGACGAGATTGAGGTCGTGTGACATGTGAGCCACCGAGGGGGTGAGCCACGCGAAGGTGGGGTCCGGCTCCGAGCAAATCAATGAAACCTGCTCCGGGGCGCAGATCCCACGCCTCCACAGGTGCTCTCTGGCCGCGTGGAACAGAAACGGCTCGTCGATGATCAGGGCGGTGGGCGGGGTCAACCGGAAAAGCTCGTCGAGCATCCGGCGCAAACCCTCCGCACTGTCGTTCCAGTCCGGCAGGTTGTATCGCCCCGTCGGCACCCCGTGGGCCTCCATCTCTTCGAAGATGGCGCGCTCGGCGGCTCCCGGACCACCCGCCCGCTGGCTCTCGCGCGCCAGCACCACGATCCGGCGGTGACCCAACTCGATCAAGCGCCGGGTCGCAGCACGGCTTGCAGCGGGATGGTCCGGTCCCACGCCCGCGAGCGGCAGGCTGCTGCGCCGGCCGAACATCGCGAACACGGGTGTCTCCTGCTCCGAAAACCAAGACAGCACATCCCGGGAGCCGCTGTGCACAATCCAGGCATCGGCCACCGTCTGTTGCGCGAGGCGCGCGATCTTGGCCACGTTGAACCCCAGTTCCATCTGGGACTTCGCGGCAAAGAACGCCGTGTGCCCCTTGTCGATCAGCTTCTGTTTCAGCATGAAAACCTTCGCCTCGGCCTGCGCCAGCGGTTCATAATTCAAAATCGCCACCCGCAGCCCCGGCGCGGCGAGCTTCGCCGGCAATTCGATCCGCCGCGGACGTCCCGCACCCTGCGCGACCAGCAGGCGCTCTTCCTCCAGCAGGCGCAGCGCCGCCTCCACCGTCTTCTTGTCGATCTTCAACTCCGCCGCCAGCGCCGGCCCCCCGGGCATGGTTTCCTCCCACCGGCCCCGCAACAGTTCCTCGCGCAGATGCGCCGCCACTTGTTCGGAGGGGGAGAGAATGGTCAGGTCAGGCATAAGCAAAAACCTACCCAATAACGGGGAAGTGTCGATCAAAAAAAATATTGTGGGAGGTCTTCCGCTGGAAATAGTGCGATCTCATATTTCTGCAACCTATCCTCGTCCACCGCTTCCACAGCTGGGCGGGGCCGGAATCGCAGGACTCCTCGATATCAAACAATCCAATACCAGCAACACCATCATTGCATGAAAAAGAAGCCCAACCTGCTGCCCCTTGCCGGGCTCGCGCTCGCGCTCACAGCCACCACAGCCACCACGGCCAGTGCGGCCCTGAGCGCCAAAGTCCTCGACCTCACGGCCAACGGCGGCATCAACCCGAATACCGGAGTCGCCTGGGCGGCAGGCGACACCTATCGTCTCGCCTTCTACACGGCAGGAACCACCACCGCAACCTCCAACGACCCGGCATTCCAGGGCGTTTGGCTGGAGGCTACCAATCGTTGAAAAATCGTTCTCATCGCTCCATTTCTGATAGATTAAAGGAATTGATTATCAATGAGTTGGAAATTCCAGCCAAACGCCCTACCCGGCATTCTACAACAACTTCGTCACGACCCAGGCCCATCAGAATTCGGCTCTGGCAGGCATCAGTTTCTTTGCGCTCGTGAGCGTGAACCTGAATGGCAACGTCAATCAGGCCGACTCCCCGAAAATCAACGCCAGAGAAAATTCCGGGACCACTGATCTCACTGGCGGTGCTGGCATCGGTGGAGCCGGATCGCCGGTTTACGTGTTGAATGGGACGACTGCCATCGCCAGAAACAACGCCGACATCTGGAACACTTGGAGCAACCCGTTCGCCGGTGACTCCACCCTTCGGCTTGCCTCGGGGAGCTCAAATTTCGATTCCAATGGCAACCTGGTCACTGCCTCTCAGAACGTGTTCTACTCGCCCTTCCTCAATCAATTCGGGCTTGGAGATACGGCGAACGTTCATGGCTTTGACATCGCGACTGGCAGTAATACCGACGGCAGCCACTTGGACGCCTTGGGCGATACTCTTGACAGCACTGGCCATAACTGGGGCAGCTCAAATGCCAACACCACCGGCCGCATTTGGAATCGATTCGGTAATGGCGTCAACAATTCCCAAAGGCGGTTTTACGCCATCTCCGAGCCTCTGACCGTGCAACCCGCCCCCGCCGAGGGATTCCAAGTCCGCATCGCACCGAGCGCGTCAAATCCGGGACTCTACGACTTCGAATGGGACAGCCAGCCCGGCAAGGTGTATGACCTGCTGACCTCCACCGACCTCGCCACGCCAATCGCCACCTGGCCTGTCCATGATCCGGACGGCGAAGGCGGCAATTCACCCTACGCCGACATCCCCACGGCCGGCACGACGACTACCCTCACGGCCGTTCCCGGCGATGGAACCAAGCGCTTCTTCGCAGTGGCCGAAAAGGACGCCCCGTAGCTCTTCTCATGGGACTTTGAGGCGGACGGTGGTGGATTCACCCAGGTCGGCACTCCCAACGACTGGTCCCGGGGCACGCCAAACTCGGACAACAGCTTCGGCCTGGCCCTCACCACCGGCAATGACGGCTCGACCGGCGTATGGGCCACCAACCTCGGCACCGGCGGCAGCCCCTCCGGGCTCATCGACCCCGCGGCCAATTCAATCGATGTCGTGGTGACGCAGAATTGAGCGACCCTTCAGCACAAATTGATCCACCGCAACGGCGGCCTTCTCCCGAATGCCGCCGTTTGCATCTCCACCGCCATGGACCGCCGAAAGGTAGGGTTCCACCGCCGGGGGAACCGGCGAATGGATCGTGAATGATCGGACATGAATCGGCGCTTCGTCTGCCATTGGCCTCGCATAGTCCCCACATTCACCGGCGCTCCCGGCGGTAACTACCAACGGAGGAACCAAGGATGCCGGCTCGATGCCCCGCACTCAACGGGCCGGTTTTGCGGTGAATGGCAGGTCGCGGGCGGTGAGCCAGACGGCGGGGCGCAGGTTTTGGC
>JBMTCD010000002.1:0-52083 GCA_049430545.1 Luteolibacter sp. | reverse complement strand
TCTTCCTGCCGATCTCCTTGTTGTCCGCGCCCACGCCGGAAGCGCTCATCCAAGCCGGCGCATCATGGTCGTCTTTCGGCTTCGTGCTGATACTGGCGGCGGTCTGCTCTGTGGGCGCGTTCCTGCTGATGAACCGTTGGCAGCCGGAAATCGGTGCCGTCGAAGCCGGCATGATCTACACCACCGAGCCGCTTTTCGCCGCCTTTTATGCCTTGTTCCTGCCGGTGTGGATCGCGTGTCTCACCGGTGTGCGCAATTCGAACGAGGTGTTCACCATCGAACTGCTGACCGGTGGCGCATTGATCATGGCGGCCAATATCCTCATGCAGTGGTCGCGCCGGCCGCACCATCCGGCGATTGCGCCGGCTCCCTGAACCTCAACGTGAAAATGAACCGCAAGTGAAAGCAGGTGGTCGTGAATATCCAGAGTTTTGAGACAATTCTGAACCACCTTTTGGCAGTTGATGGCAGCGCGAAAACCACTCTTGCTCCAGGGGTGCCAGCGGTGAAAACTCCGCTTCGGCCGCGTGGAAGCGTTCCATGCGATGGAAGCGAGAAACACCCGACAATCGCTGCAATGAAAACCAGTATGGATAAGATGGGCAAAAAGACATTCACAAAGGCAATCGCGGGCCTGCTACTGGCCTGCTGTGTGGGGATGCAGCCCGCGGATGCGGCCTCAAGGAAACTGAAGGTCTTCATTCTGGCGGGGCAGTCGAACATGGAAGGGCATGCCGAAGTCGGCACGTTCGACCATATCGGCAAGGATCCCCTGACCGCTCCAATGCTCAAGGAGATGCGCAACCCGGATGGGACGCCACGGGTTTGTGACAAGGTCTGGATGTCCTACCTGACCGGTCCTTACGACGGCAGTGCCAATGGCGAGGGATTGGGGAAATTGACTGCCGGCTTCGGGGCACGTGGCGATCAACCGACCAGGGATGGTGGCAAGATCGGGCCGGAGTTCACCTTCGGAATCTACATGGAGAAACTGCTGGACCAGCCGATCCTGATCATCAAGACGGCGTGGGGCGGCCGGAGCCTGAACACCGAATTCCGCCCGCCGGGCGCGGGGCCGTATCAGTTCAATGAAACGCAGCTTGCGGAGATGAAGAAGAGGGGTGACGACATCGAGAAGATCAAGGAGGAGAAGGCGAAGGCATCAGGGGTGTTTTACCGGATGATGATCGAGCATGTGAACAAGGTCCTCGCCGACCCCAAGCGGGTCTGTCCGGAATATGATGAGAAGGCCGGCTATGAGCTGTCAGGTTTTGTCTGGTTCCAGGGATTCAACGACCTGGTCGATGGCTCCACCTATCCCGACCATGGTGATCCGGACCGATTTGCCCTTTATTCGGATCTTCTGACAATGTTCATCCGCGATGTCCGCAAGGATCTGAATGCGCCAGGCATGCCGTTCGTGATCGGTGTGCTGGGGGTCGGTGGTGAAAAGGCAGACGAGAGCACCGCCGCATTCCGCAAGGCCATGGCCGCGCCGGCCGCCTTGCCGGAGTTCAAAGGCACCGTGACGGCCGTGGAGACCGCTCCTTTCTGGGATGATGAGATGGAGGCCGCCGAGCCCAGGAGGGCAGAGTATGACCGGATCGTCGGCACGGCGCATGAGTTGAAAAAGGACGGCTCACTGGACAAGGATTGGAAATGGGAAAACTACTGGAAGCCGGTGGGAAAACCTCTGCCGGAGGGGCGGAACTGGCGCTTCATCACAATCGATCCGACCGACAAGAAGGACAAGCTGGAGCAATACACGGACAGAAGGTTCCGCGACATCACGCTGCCCGCCGGTCTGGAGAACTGGTATCAGCCCGACTTCGATGACCGCCAATGGATGCAAGGCAAAGCGCCGATTGGCAAAGGTGTCTGGAAACACGGTGGCATCACCCTGGACAAATACCCCTCGGCATGGGGCGAAGGCGAGTTCCTGCTGATGCGGACTTCGTTTGAAGTGGACGATCTGAACTTCAATGAATATCGGATCGCCATCCTGGCCAGACAGGGATTCAACGTTTATCTCAACGGAAACAAGATCCACACCTACATCTGGTGGCTGGACAATCCGTGCTACAGGTCAATTGTCCTGACACATGATCAGATGAAACTCCTGAAGAAGGGGAGGAACGTGCTGGCGGCCTACGCCAATGATCAATACGGGCCGAACTCTGCCGAGCGCTATGCGGCGCTCGACTTGCGGATCGAGGGAATCACCCAGGCTGACCGCGAGAAGATGGATCGTGCATTGGAGGAAGTCTGTTCCATCAAGGACAGGGAGATCCTCAAAGGCGCATCCAACGGTGGATACCACTACATGGGCAGCGCGAAGATCATGGGGCAGATCGGCAAGGCATTCGCAGAGGCGATGATGACCATGAGGAAGAAGTAGGCAAACGAGTGCAAATGGAAGGGGACATGAAAAAACGGATTTCATCCATCATATCGAAACCGGCGGCGATGTCATGCCTGCTGGCCTTGCTGGCCTTGTGCGGACCGCTGTCTGGCGGTCATGATTCCGGTGCTGGGCAAGTCGGAGAGGATCATCAAAGCGGCGGCTGAATATTACGCTTGCGACCCCGGCTTCAGGGAGGAGCATTTCAAGGGCGGCGGGATTCCATCGGCACCGGCCTGCCCTCCTGATGTGGCTTTTCACCTCGAGCGAACCGAAGGGCGAAGATGTGCTGCACCCGCGCGAGGGGAAGCGCCTCAGGAACATTACGCTTCCCCGCGGAGTTGCACGGGTGGTTTGGACTGGAGCATGACGAAAAAAGCCGGCCCCCGAGTGGTCGGGGTCCGGCTTTTTGTGAAGCGGCGATGAAGGCCGTGCGGAGGATCAGTCCTCCTGACTGGGGCTCCATTCCTCGGAGGCGGCGGCGGCGAGGTTGAAGGCCTGTTCGAGGCCGACCATTTCGCTGGACGGGCGCAGGCTTTCGAAGCTGGCGCTTTCCTTCTTGAGCTGTTCCTCGGAGTAGCCCACGGCCTTGATGGAGAGACCGATGCGGCGCTCGACCTTGTCCACCTTGATGACGCGGGCCTCGATTTCGTCGCCCACCTTGATGACGTCCTTGACCTTCTCCACGTGGTCCTCGCTGAGCTGCGAGATGTGGATGAGGCCGTCGATGTCGCCATCGAGCGAAACGAAGGCTCCAAACGAGGCGATTTTGGCGACGGTGCCCTTGACCAGGTCGCCGACCTTGAAGCGGGAGTCGATGAGACTCCAGGGATCCTCGTCGAGCTGCTTCATGCCAAGGGAGACGCGCTGGTTCGCCTTGTCGATGGCGAGCACGATGGCTTCGACCTCGTCGCCTTTTTTGACCATTTCGGACGGGTGGTTGATCTTGCGGGTCCAAGACATGTCGGAGACGTGGATCATGCCGTCGATGCCCTCTTCAAGTTCCACGAACGCGCCGTAGGCGGTGAGGTTGCGGACGGGTCCTTTGATGGTGGCTCCCACCGGGTAGCGGGTCTCGATCTCGTCCCACGGGTTGGGTTCGAGCTGGCGGACGCCGAGCGAGATCTTCTGTTCGTCGATGGAAATCCCGAGCACGACGGCTTCGATTTGCTGGTCGATTTCGAGCACGTCGGACGGACGGGTGATGCGCTTGACCCAGGAGAGTTCGGAGACGTGGACCAGGCCCTCGACGCCTTTTTCGATTTCGACGAAGGCACCGTAGGGAAGAAGCTTGGTGACGCGGCCCTTGACGTGCTGGCCGATGGGGAACTTGCGCTCGATGTCCTCCCACGGGTTCTCGCTCATTTGCTTGAGGCCCAGGGAAACGCGCTCCTTCTCCTTGTCCACGTCGAGGATGACGACGTCGAGCGACTGGCCGATGTGGAGCAGTTCGGAAGGATGGTTGATACGGCCCCACGACATGTCGGTGATATGGAGCAGGCCGTCCATGCCCTGCAGATCGACGAAGGCGCCGAAGTCGGTGATATTCTTGACCGCGCCGGTGACCTTGTCGCCGATCTTGACGGTCTGGAGGAATTGTTGGCGCATTTCGGAGCGCTCGGCCTCGATGACCTCGCGGCGGGAGAGGACGATATTCTTGCGCTCGTCGTTGACCTTGACGATTTTGAATTCGTAGATGTTGCCGATGTATTCATTGAGGTCTTTCGGCGGGATGATGTCCACTTGGGAGCCGGGCAGGAAAGCCTCGACGCCGACGTTGACGGTGAGGCCGCCCTTGACGACGCTCTTGACCTTGCCGCGGACCAGGCCGCCGTCGTGGAAGACCTTGACGATTTTCTCCCAGTTTTGCTTGTGGGCGGCTTTTTCCTTGGAGAGCACGACCATGCCCTCTTCGTTTTCGAGTTTTTCGAGCAGCACATCGATTTCGTCGCCGATTTCGATTTCCTCGTCCTCGAATTCGTTGGACGGGATGGCTCCTTCGGATTTGTAGCCGATATCGACGAGGACGACCTGCGGGCGGATTTCGAGGATGGTGCCCTTGACGATGGATCCCTCGCGGAATTCGCGGAATTTGGAATCGATCAGGTCGCTGAGTTCAGTGTTTGCGGGTGCAGTGAGCGTGGCGCTCATGGTGTGGTATGGTTAGGGGTTAGGTTGTGGGTTCGTTCTCCTTCCGACAATCGCCCCGGAAAGGAAATCCGCAGGCACCGGGGCTCCAACCGCCTGCGAAAGAAAGAAAAACGGGCCGCGACACTAGTCCCGCCGTCCCAGCTGGCAAGGCCAAAGATCGTAATTCAATCCCGGCGTGTCAGTTCGACGAAAACGTCCTCCAGCGTGGCCTCGTGGCGGAACAGCGAACGCAGTGGCCAGCCGTTTCGCGCGGCAAGGCGGGCGATGCTCTCGCGGGCGTCATTGCCGGAATCGACCCACACCGTGTGGCGCGACCACTGGTCCTCCAATCGCTCGCTGGCGACTTTTTTCACGTGTTCGATGCGGTGGATGGCCCCGGCGGCGACGTCGGGATCGGCCTGGATTTCGACTTGCAGGCGGCCGGCGGCGCGCATGTCGCGGGTCAGGTTTTCCGGGGTGTCGGCAGCCTTGATTCTGCCGTTGTCGATGATGATGACGCGGTTGCAGGTCATTTCCACCTCGTGGAGGATGTGGGTGGAGAGGAGGACTGTGTGTGACTTGGCGAGCTGGCGGATGAGTTCGCGGATCTGGCGGATCTGGTTGGGGTCAAGGCCGTTGGTGGGCTCGTCGAGGATGAGCAGTTCGGGTTCGTGGATGAGCGCGTCGGCCAGTCCCACGCGCTGGCGGTAGCCCTTGGAGAGCGTCTTGATCATTTTGCGGCGCACGCCGGTGAGGCCGCAGCTTTCGAGCACCTCGCCGAGGCGGCGGCGGGTGGCGGTGCCATCGAGTCCCTTGACCTGGGCGCGGAAGCGGAGGTATTCGCGCACCCGCATGTCGTCGTAGAGCGGCACGTTTTCCGGCATGTAGCCAATGCGGCGGCGAGCCTCGAGCGCGTCGCGGAAGACATCGCAGCCGGCGATGCGCGCGCTGCCGGAACTCGGTGGAAGGTATCCGGTGAGCATGCGCAGGGTGGTCGTTTTGCCCGCGCCATTGGGACCGAGGAAACCGACGATCTCGCCCCGCTCCACGGTGAACGAGATATCGTGCACGGCGGTGTGGCGGCCGTAATTTTTGCGGAGTTCGCGGACTTGGATCATGGGCATGGCGGCAATCTGTCGGCTGGAAAATCACTGGCGTCGGCGGTTGACGCGGCGTAACGCGACACTTATTGAAGTCGCCCGCGTGGCGGGCCAAGCGGGAAATCGCTGGATCGCCTCACGCTTTGATCAATTTACCCATGAACACCTCGCTTGCGGCGCGACAAAACGCGGATTTGTTGGATTCGAAATATGCCCAATGGCTCGATGACCCACGCTCGGTGGACGAGACGTGGGCGGCATTTTTCGAGGGATTCGAGCTCGGCTGCGTTCGTCCCAAGGAGCGCGGCAAGGAAGCGGCGGGGCCGTCCGGTGAAGCGTGCAGCGAGAATGACCTGGTGTTTTTCGGCCGCGTGGTGGCGCTCATTTACAACTACCGCACGCTCGGCCACACTCAGGCGCACATCAACCCGCTGGAGGAAAGGCCGGAGCCGAATCCCCGCCTGCACATCGAGCAATACGGTCTGACCGGGGCGGATCTGGACCGCGTGGCATGGAATGCCTATTTCCGCCACGGCGAGCGGATGAAGCTGCGCGAGATGATCGGCGTGCTGGAAAAAACCTATTCGGGGCACATCGGCTTCGAGTTCATGCACATCCATCACACGCCGGTGCGCCATTGGCTGCGCGAGCGCATCGAGTCGCACGGTGCCAGGGCGGGCGGCACCGCGGAGCAGAAACTCAAGTCGCTGCGCTGGGTTTTGGAGGCAGAGATTTTCGAGCACTTCCTCGGCAAGCGTTTCCTCGGCGAGAAACGCTTTTCCAACGAGGGCGGCGAGGGTGCCATGATCCTGCTCAACGCCATCCTCGAAGCCTGCCCGTCGCATGGCGTGCGGTCCATCGACATGGGCATGTCCCACCGCGGTCGCATGTGCGTGCTGGCGAATTTCGTCCGCAAGTCCATCACCACCGTGCTCTATGAGTTCACGCCAAACTACGAGCCCGACCTGGTGGCCGGCGATGGCGATGTGAAATACCACCTCGGCTATGACAGCGAGCGGGAGCTGCCCGACGGCAGGGTGCGCGTGAGCCTGGCTGCCAACCCGAGCCATCTCGAGGCCGTCAACGCGGTGGTCCAGGGCAAGGCCCGCGCCCGCCAGCGACTGCTCAGCGAGGAGGCCGGCGGCGAAATCGACCGCTCGCGCGTGCTGCCGATCCTCATGCACGGAGACGCCGCCTTCGCCGGACAAGGCTCGGTGGCGGAAGTGCTCAATCTTTCCCAGCTCCCGGGCTATCGCACCGGTGGCACGATCCACCTGATCATCAACAACCAGATCGGTTTCACCACCGTGCCGGCTGACGCGCGCTCATCGGCCTACGCCACCGACGTGGCCAAGATGATCGACGCCCCGATCCTCCACGTGAATGGCGAGGAGCCGATGGAGCTTTACTGGGCCGCCTTGTTCGCGCTCGAGTTCCGCCAGAAATTCGCACGCGACATCGTCATTGACATGTATTGCTACCGCCGTCAGGGCCACAACGAGGCGGATCAGGCGGCATTCACCCAGCCGCTTGTGGCGCGCCGCATCGCCGAACGCCCGACTTTCGGCACGGTTTACAAAAAGCAGATCATCGACGAAGGCGTGGCATCCCGGGAGGATGTCGACGCGATGGAGCGCGAAATCTGGGACCGTCTCGAGCAGGGTTATCAGAAAATGCTCGAACTGGACGAAGCCGGCGACCGCACCGCGTTCAGCGGCTCCACCGGGATCATCCAGCCCGAGTATTCGCACGCGCCGGTGGCCACCGGCATTCAGGCCGAGCGGCTCCGGAGCATCGGCAAGGTCCTCACGACCGTGCCGGGCGATTTTCACCTCAATCCCACCCTCGAAAAGCGCTTTTTCCCGCGCCGCGTCGAGGCCGTGGAAAACGATGGGCCGATCGATTGGGCCTTTGCCGAGTCATTGGCGTTTGGCTCGCTGCTGATGGAGGGCACGCCGGTTCGACTTTCGGGGCAGGACGTCGCGCGCGGCACCTTCTCACAGCGCCACCTCGTCCTGCACGATTACGAATCCACGGATAAGTTCACCCCGCTCGAGCACATCGCGCCGGATCAGGGGAAATTCTGCGTGCACAACTCGCTGCTCTCCGAGTTCGCCGTGCTGGGATTCGATTACGGCTATTCGCTTTGCTACCCTAAAATGCTCACCCTGTGGGAAGCGCAGTTCGGTGATTTTTCCAACGGCGCCCAGGTCATCATCGACCAGTTCATCTCTTCCGCCGAGTCAAAGTGGCAGACGCCCACCGATCTCGTCATGCTGCTGCCCCACGGCTACGAGGGCATGGGGCCCGAGCACTCGAGCGCGCGCTTGGAACGCTTCCTGCAGCTATGTGCCGAGAAAAACATGATCGTCGGCAATCTCACCACGCCCGCGCAGTATTTCCACGCGCTGCGCCGCCAGAAACACCGCGGCTTCCGCAAGCCGCTCGTGCTGATGACTCCGAAGAGCCTCCTGGGCCGTCCCGAGGCGGTTTCCAGCATCGAGGATTTCCTCGAAGGCAACTGCTTCCAGGAAGTGCTGCCGGATCCGGCGGAGTCGCTCAATCCGGTCAACGTCAGCCGCGTGATCTTCTGCACGGGCAAGGTGTTCTACGACCTGCTGGCATGGCGTCGCGAGCGCGAGATCGGCAATGCCGCCATTGTTCGCATCGAGCAGCTTTATCCGTTCCACCGCGAAATGGTGCAGGCCATTGCCGGCGAGTATCCCAACGCCTCGCATTTTGTTTGGTGCCAAGAGGAGCCGCTCAACATGGGCGCATGGTCCTACATCTGGCCGCGGCTCGAGCGTTGCATCGGCAGCAGTGTCCGCTACGCCGGCCGGGAAGCCGCCTCCAGCCCGGCCGCCGGTTCCAAGGCCACCCATTACCGCGAGCAGAAAGCGCTGCTGGAGCAAGCATTCACCGTCTGATATTTTCCACTTCCCGCTAACCGAAATCTTTCCCAACTCATGGCCATCGAAGTCACCATCCCGGCCTCCGGCGAATCCGTCACCACCGCGAACGTCGCCCGCTGGCACAAGAAGAACGGCGACCCTGTCGCCCGCGGCGAAACGCTCGTCACCTTGGAAACCGACAAGGTCTCCAATGAACTCGAGGCCGCCGCCGACGGTGTGCTCGAAATCGTCGTCAACGAAGGCGAGGAGGTGCCCATCGGCACGCTGATCGCGCGCATCAAGCAATCGAACAGCCAGCCTGCACCGGCGGCAGAAGCCGCCAAAACCGGGCCGGCCAAACCCGCGCCCGCCAAACCCGCGCCCGCCGCGATGTCCCTGCCGGCCAGCGATTCCGTGCCGGTGGAAATCAAGGTTCCGGCCTCCGGCGAATCCGTCACTTCCGCCAACGTCGCGGCATGGCGCAAGAACGACGGCGAGACAGTCGCGGCCGGCGAGGTGCTCGTGGTGTTGGAAACCGACAAGGTCTCCAACGAACTCGAAGCGCCGGTGGCCGGCGTGCTCAAGGTGCGGGTGGCGGAAGGCGAGGAAGTCGCCATCGGCACCGTGATCGCCACGATCACCCCGGATGGGAATGGAGCGCGGACTTCAGTCCGCCAATCCGCTGAACCCGAATCCACTCACCCCCCCGCCAAACCCGAGGAGCCTGTCAGCAATGCGGGCGACGACGGTCACAGGCTGCCGCCAAAGGATGATGGTCACAGGCCGCCGCCACCGGATGACGGTCGGACCACGCGCCGCAAGATGTCGATGCTGCGCCGCAAGATCGCCACCCATCTCGTCAATGCCCAGCAAACGGCCGCCATCCTCACCACTTTCAACGAGGTGGACATGTCCGCGGTGATGCAACTGCGCAAGTCGGTGCAGGAGGAGTTCTTGAAGAAACACGGCGTGAAGCTCGGTTTCATGTCGTTCTTCGTCAAGGCGGTCACCCAGGCGCTCAAGGACATCCCGTCCATCAACGCGCGCATCGAGGGAAATGATATCATTGAAAACCATTTCTATGACATCGGCGTGGCCATCGGCACCGAGAAGGGTCTCGTCGTGCCCGTGCTGCGCGATTGCGACCGCAAATCGTTCGCACAGATTGAAAAGGACATCCTCGATTACGCCAGCAAGGCGCGCGACGGGAAAATCCTGATCGAGGACCTGCAGGGCGGTGTTTTCAGCATATCCAACGGCGGCACTTACGGCTCGCTGCTCAGCACGCCCATCCTCAACCCGCCGCAGAGTGGCATCCTCGGCATGCACACCATCCAGCAGCGCCCGGTGGCCGTGGACAACCAGGTCGTCATCCGCCCTATGATGTATCTGGCCCTCAGCTATGACCACCGTCTCGTCGATGGCAAGGAGGCCGTCACTTTCCTTATCCGCATCAAGGAATTGCTAGAAGCCCCCGCGCGGCTGATGCTCGAAATGTGAAACCGGCCGGTGCGGCGGCCAAGCCGTCACCATGCCGCGGGAAACGGGGTGCGGCATCTTGCCCGCCTCCCGTTACACGGCATCCACCGCGTGGTTGCGCTTCAATGCCCCTGCGGCTTCTTCGGCGGTTCCCACTCGCGCCGCGACCGCGAGCGCACCGAAAACACCACCGGCACGCCCGGCGCGGGATGCGCCGCGCGGTATTGGTTGGTCAGATAGGTTTCGTAGCTGCCCGTGATCAGGCGCTTGTCGTTGACGAACAGCACGATGGTCGGCACCGGAACGATCCGGTATTTTTCGTTGATGGCGGTGGTGGCGTAATAAAGCTTGAGCCGCCGCTTGAGCTTGCGGTCCACCGGCGGCGGGTTCTTTTCAAACGCGGCATGCAGAATGCGGTTGAGCTGGCCGGTCCCCGGGATGTGCTGCGCGCCGTCGCGGATCTTCAAGGCCTCCTTGAGCACGTGATCCACCGAGCTGCCGGTCTTCGCCGAACACGCGACAAACGGCGCGTAGTGCAGGAAAAACAACTCGCGCTTCACATGCTCGGTGGCTTTCTCGATCCGCGCCTTGCGGCCGGCATCGGGGTGGTAGAGGTCGAACTTGTTCAACGCGATCAGGCACGGTTTTTGCTCCTCAAGGATCGTCTGGGCGATCTTGCGGTCCATGGCGGTGATGCCGGCGGCGAGGTCGATCACCAGCACGCACAAATCCGAGCGGCGGATCGCCTTCTCGGTGCGCATGGCGGAGAAGACCTCCACCGAGTTGTCGCGCTTGCCGCGCGGACGCAGGCCGGCGGTGTCGATGAGCGTGAACTGCTCGCCTTGGAAGGTGTAGGGCAGGTCCACCGCGTCGCGCGTGGTGCCGGCGATGTCGGAAACAATGGTGCGCTCGTCCTTGAGGATCGCATTCACCAGCGACGACTTGCCGGCGTTCGGCTTGCCGACGATGGCCAACCGGATGCCCGCGACCTCCGCCTCTTCGGCAAGCGATTCCGTTTCCGCGGCGAGCGGAGCGATCACCTTGTCGATCTCGTCGCAGAGCTGGCCGAAATTGCGTCCGTGCTCGGCGGAGACGAACACACTGGTGGAAAAGCCGAGCCGCGTGAAATCGGCGAACGCGGATTCGTGCTTCATGTCGTCCACCTTGTTGAGCACCAGCAGCACCGGCGGCCTGGCCTTGCGGAGTTTCTGCGCCAGCGCCTGGTCGGTGGCGGTCAGCCCGTCGTGCGCGTCCACCACGAACAGAATCAGGTCCGCCGTTTCCATCGCGATGTCCGCCTCGATGGTCACCTGCGCGTCGAAACCGTCGTCGATGTTGCCGCCGATCCCGCCGGTGTCGATCAGTGTGCAGCGGGTCTGCGGGGCTTTGGACGGCGGGGCGATCCGGGCGCGTGTGACGCCCGGCTGGTCGTGGACGATGGCGATTTTCCTCCCGGCGCGGCGGTTGAAGAGTGCGGATTTCCCGACATTCGGGCGGCCGACGATCGCGACGGTGGACATGCGCGGATGAAATGCCGCCAGATCGAGATGCGCAAGAGCGCATCTCAGCCCCCATCGCCCGTGCGGTTGCCTCTCTGGTGCCCTGATGGCTTGGCGTCCGCACGGATCAGGTTTCCGGTGACGAGCACGTCGCATGGCCGTCAGCCAACGCGGGTTTGACGCTCCATCATGCGCTTGACGGCCGGCAGGATTGGTTCGAATCCATCGACCACGGTGAAGTCGTCCTCGTCGCACCACGCGTCCAGCATCCCGATGAGCGGATCCCAGAAGCCGGTGCCGGATTCGTCGCGGCGGTTGTAAACGACCACCGGTTTGCCACCCGAGGCGTGGCCTTGTTGCTTGAAGATCATCAGGGCGATCATTTCCTGCACGGTACCCGATCCGCCGGGGAAGATGACGAAGGCGTCCGAGCGCTCGATCATGATTTCCATGCGGGTGTAGATGTCCGGCCGCAGCCAGAAGCTGGAGAGGCCGTCCGGCAGGCCTTCGAGTTCGATGATGTGGGGCACGTTCGATCCTCCGGTCCAGCCGCCGGCCTGCACTGCGCCGCGCACCACCTCGCCCATGATGCCGGATTTTCCCGCTCCAGAAACGCAGCCGAGACCCGCCCGTGCGAGCTGGCGGCCGAATTCCCAGCCTTCACGCAAATACACCGGATCGCTGATCGAGGCGGAACAGAAGACGCAGACGTTGCCAATGAGATTTGGCGGCGGAGGCGTCTCGTAGGATTCCAGCGGTGTGCTGCCCGATCTTTCACGCTTCATCACGGGCACGCCATTCTGGCGCGGCTTCAATGGCAGCCATCAGACGACCTGTGAATAACTTGCCAAAAACTCCCGGGATGCCTGTGATTCAGGCGCTTCCGGCGGCATGTCAGCAATGAATTGAGAGCATGAATCAAAAACTGAAACGATCGTATGAAAATAAAAGATTGGGTTTTTTGGGTCGGCCCAATAAAGAAAAATGGCTGATTGATTCTTTCTTATATAACTCTAAATAAATCGATTACGTATAAAATTAAATTTTTTTTTAAATTTTCAAAAACAGCTTTGAATGAGGCCATGGCTCCGTTGAGGAAAGGAATTTTACTGCAAAAGGCAGATGGAACCGGACAGGGATGGCGGGCGGGGTGCCAGGTGTGGCCGATTGTGAATAACATGCGAAAATCCTGATTCAGCCGAACAGGGTGGCGTGTTCGATCATTGAATTTCAATTGTGTGGGGATTTCGGCTTTACGGGTCGGGTGCGGATAGGCACAAAGACAGGGTGCCCCATGCCAGATGGTTCGGGGCGGACACACATCTCATACCAACCCATCATGGACATACAGATTGCGACACTTTGCGACCACGCGGCCGACTACAACGGCAAGTTGGTCATTACCGGCACCTTCGACACCTTGGCGGCCCGTGCGCTGCCAGTGGTGCATCCGTCCTGCGCGCTGGCGCTGCGCTTCTGCTTCACGCCGGAGGACACCGGACGGCATCAGCTTTCGATCAACATCATCAATGAGGACGGCGACTCGCTGGATCCGAACAACATGCCGATCAAGCCGGATTTCGAGGTCAAGTTGCCGGACAACTCGCCGTTCATCACCCGCAACATCATCATGAACCTGCAGGGGCTGAAGTTTCCCGAGTCAGGGATTTACTCGGTGGATATCGGCTGCGACGACGAGATCCTGATCCGGCTTCCGCTGCGCATCGTCAAGGTGACACAGGGACCGGACGGCCAGGCGAGACTCGCCTGAGTTCCCTCCCGATGCGGCATCGCACGCCAAAGTGAAATGCCGTCGAGGCTTTCGATTTTTCCGGCAAGACTGCGGATTGCACTGGTCGGGGCCTTGTCCCTGACCGGCACGCCTCAGGCTTTGGGATGCAAAGAAACACCTTCATTACCGGCCCGGATTTTCCGGTTTGGCGGTGGATGTTTCATTTTCGACCTCGCCCGCGCAGCACGATGCGAGCGCGAAGTAGCAAGCCTCGCAGATCTGCCGCTCGCCGAAACGGATGGTCGTCGCAGTGCCGCAACGAGAGCATGGAGCGATACCCTCGGGCGGCACTGTGAGAGTCGTATCTGATTTCAACGCACCGTGATGGCGACGCAGGACTTGGCCTCTGGATCCTTGGCCGGGTCAGGTTTCCAGGTCAGGGTGAAGCCCGGCTGGAGCAGATTCTCGCGGGTGGTTTCCATGGTGAGTGCGGACCCTTCCTGTGCGGTGATGACGATGCGGCGGGCCTGATAGATCGA
This sequence comes from Luteolibacter sp., assembly GCA_049430545.1. Classification (GTDB taxonomy): domain Bacteria; phylum Verrucomicrobiota; class Verrucomicrobiia; order Verrucomicrobiales; family Akkermansiaceae; genus Luteolibacter. Next base: position 38,312 of record JBMTCD010000002.1, on the reverse strand, counting down.
GGATTGCAGATCGAGTTCCGCGATGCCGGGTCCGTTGATGGCGGTCAACCCGCCCTCGACGGGTTCGGAGAGTGGATAGCGGTCTTCCGATCCATCGATGCGGCGCACGGTGAGGCGGTCGCTGCGGAATTCGCGCTGGAAATCGCGCAGTTCGCGGAGTGCGGCACGGTCGTTCGCTGGGGCGCCGAGGAGCTTGTAGAGGGTTTCGATTTTGCCGCTGGTGAGCTGGGCCGGGATCTTGATGGCAATCGCGAATTGGTGTGGGGTTTTGGTTTTCTCCGAATTGAGGAAACGGCCGCCCATCACAAGGGTGCCGCGATCCTGGCGCAACGTGTATTCGAAGTTCGCGCCACCGGTGACTTCGCCGGTGATGGTGGTTTTTTCAAACTTGTCGGTGACTCCATCCGGCGAGCTGAGCGATGTGTTGTCGATGCGGCGCACGGTGGTTTTGCCGTCTTTGCCCGTGGCACTCAGTTGTGGTGTAATTTGCAAAGTGTAGGTGCCCCCGAGGAAGGTGGATGAAAGCCCGCCTGACAGCGTGGGCATCAATCGCACCTCTGAACGGGTGGTGATGCCGAACTCGACGTTGCGGTCCTTGTGGGTGGCGAAGTAGCCGAGCCGGTCGCCCTCGCTGAAGGTCGGCAATTGGGCCGAGACGGGAATGCCGCCGCAGAAAAGCGCGAATGCGGTCCGGAATATTGGAAAAGGAAAGCGATGGATCATCAAGGCCATCCAAGCGCAGCGCATGCCGCCGTGCCAGAGCAAAAAACGCGTCACAGGTAGCTGTGCAGGCTGGTGACGGTTTCGCCGTCGAGCTTCCTGACCAGCGCGTTGACCAGCGCGACCATCGCAAGGTGATCGTCAAGATCGATGATCGAGTTGTGCGAATGTATATCGCGCGCGGGCACACCGCGCACGACGCTGGGCACGCCCTCGTTGGCGAGATGGAACGATCCGGCGTCGGTTCCGCCGCTGCGGCGCACGGTGACCTGATGCGGGATGCCCTCGGCCTGCGCGGTGTCGATGGCGAGCCGGGCCAGCCGCGGGTGGGCCATGGCAGTGGGATCGAACCATCGGATCTGCACGCCACCGCCGAGGCGGCCCTGAGTCTCGGCGCGATTGAATCCCGGTGTGTCATCGGCGGGCGGGCCCTCGAGGATGATCGCGACGTCTGGCCGGGCTGCGGTTGCCGCGGTTTTCGCGCCGCGCAGACCGATTTCCTCCTGCACGGTGCCGCAGGCGATGAGGCGGTTTGGCAGCACGGACTGGCTGAGGATTTGGCAGCACTGGATCACGCCGGCCATACCCACGCGGTTGTCGAAGGCTTTGGCCATGTAGAGGTTTTCCCGCGCCATCGGCGTGAACGACGAGACCGGCGCGATAGGGTCGCCGAGCGCGATGCCGAAGGTTTCGGTGGCTTCGTTGCGAGAGGCGGCGCCGACGTCGATGAACATTTTATCGATAGCCACCACCTCGCGGCGCTGGTTTTCCGGCAGGAAATGCGGCGGCTGCGAACACACCACGCCGGGAATCTTGCGACCCGCTCGGGTGAGTATCTCGACGCGCTGGGAAAGCAGGCTGTGTCCCCACCAGCCTCCGAGCGGGACGAAGCGCAGGAAACCGTCAGGCGTGATGCCTTGCACCATGAAGCCGACCTCGTCCATGTGTCCCGCCACGAGCACGCGCGGGCCGTCGGTGCCGCATTCGCAGAAAACCGAGCCATTGCGGTCGGTGGAGAGATCGCCGCACTCGGAAAGCTCGTCCACGAAGATCGCGCGCACCTCATCCTCGTGACCAGGGACGGAATGCGCCTCGGTCAGTTCCTGCAACAGTGAGAGAGCCTTGTTGTTCACCGCGCGAAACTGCGCGAGGCCGCGGTTTCTTCCAAGCTCCGAGTTGGTGTCATTCCTGCGCGGATGGACCTGCCGGTTTTCCGGTCTCGGTTGCGCCATCGTGCCTGACACCATGACCCTCGCGCATCTGGCCAAAAAAGCCGGCTATTGGACCGCCTCACCGCTTGGTATCCCGTGTCCACGGTCTGATGTTTGCATGAAGGAGCTTGGTGGGTTTTGTCGGATGGGTGAGTCAGGCGACGCGGCGGGCGTGGAGGGAGCGGCTGCGCAACAGCCTGTTCTGGGGACTGATCTGAATTGGCTTTCGACCTTGAGAAGTGATTGCCATGGGAAATCCGGTCCCCTTCACTGATTCCCGGACATGAAAAATTTACTTTTGATCTTCCTATTGCCTGCGCTGTCTGTAGCAGGTGAACCGACCATTTGGATCAGCGGCAAGGTGGTCGGACGCGGGGGCGTTCCGGTCAGTGGCTGTGTCGTGTCCATGGAAGGCAGTCAACTGAGGGCACGATCGGATGCGTCTGGAGAGTTCCTCCTGACGGGCGAGATGCCTGATTCCACGACGAAGGTTCCTTGCATCGTGCATATCGTTTGCCACGACCGGCCGCGGCGCACACTTCGGTTGGCGGGCCCCAAGGTGGCCTTGGGTGTGGTCAAGATCTTCAAGCAGCCCAATTTCGTGGTGATCCTCACCGATGACCAGGGATACTCCGACTTGGGAACCTTTGGCTCCGGCACGGCACCTGCCGAGGGATGGCTTGAGAAGGACAGGATTCCCATTCCGACTCCCCGCATCGACCGGATGGCTGCTGAGGGGGTGAAGTTCACCGATTTTTATGCCCAGACCTACTGTGGCCCTTCGCGGGCGCAGTTGATGACGGGGTGCTATGCGGCCCGCGTCGCGACGAAGGACAACAACAAGGGTAAGTTCGACGGTCTCTTCAACGGCACGGGAGGAGTGGACCTCCATCCGTCCGAAATCACGATTGCCGAAGTATTGAAGAAGGCCGGCTATGCAACGGGAATGATCGGCAAATGGCATCTGGGCATCGAAGACGGATACAAACCGGTCGATCAGGGATTCGATTACTGGTGGGGTGCCCGTTTCAGCAATGACAGCGGGTCCTTTCCCTTGTATGAAAATGATAAACTCATCGGCACATACGATGATATGGCCCACGTGACGCGCGACTTTTCGACGAAAGCCATCAAGTGGATCGGCGAGCATCAGGATCAACCTTTTTTCATGTGGCTCGCCCATACGATGCCCCACAAGAAAATCGGCGCTTCCGATCCGTTCAAAGGAAGCACCGCCCGGGGGCTCTATGGGGACGTCATCGCGGAGATCGACTGGCAAACGGGGCAATTGTTGGACGCTTTGAAAGAATGGGGCATAGACGACAATACTGTTGTTGTTTTCTTCAGTGACAACGGGCACTGGGGCAGGAGTGAGCATGCCGGATCGAGCTACCCCTTGAGAGGCTCCAAGCTGGGGCCATACGAGGCTGGTCACCGGGTCTGCTTTGTGGCCCGGGGACCGGGAATCATCCCGCCGGGGAGCGTCAATCGTGAGATCGCCACCAGCATGGATCTCATGCCCACCTTCGCCAAACTCGCGGGTGCCACGATGCCGGCCGACAGAATCATTGACGGCAAGGATATCGAGCCTCTCCTGCGGATGGAAGAAGGAGCGGTTTCGCCCCATGAAGCCTATTTCCTCTATAAAACCACCACGTTGAAATCCGTGCGGCAGGGGAAGTGGAAACTGCACATCAGGTATCATGAAAAGAATCTTCTGGCGGGCGAACTGTATGATCTGGATGCCGATATCGGTGAAACGAGGGATGTGTCCGGATCCAATTCCTCCGTGGTGAGCCGACTGATGGCTTTGGCTGCGACGGCACGCGCCGATATCGGTGATTTCCATGTCGATGGGACCGGGCGCAGGCTGGCGAAGTAGAAGCCTGGCATGGATGTGCCGCTCAGGGTGCTCTCGAGGCCGAAGAAAACTCTGGATTCGATGCAGCCATGAATTTGTCTCAGCGGGATATCACCCGCCTTGACCGCGATTTTTTGTGGAGCAGGGGGGGCTGCAGGCGATTTTGTCGGCCTTGAGGAAGCGCGGGGCGGGATCAAGCTGGCTGAGCTAGGCGCGTGCGAATGTGGTCTCCCCAACGTCGTGGGACGCCGCGAAGAGGAAAAGCGTGGATGACGAAAAACTTTAGCGACTCACGATTCAATTCATGCGATCCCTTTGCGCAAATCCCGCAGGCTCCACAGCGTTCCACGACAATCGCTACTGATGTAGGCTGCGCCTTTCACACTCCCCTTTTTCCTTCGCATGGTCGCAAGCGGAGGTTAGCCTGCGCGCATGTTGAAATTTCAATTCGTTGTTCTCTGGTTTTTTTTGAGCGCCGGCTTCTTGCTGGCAGGTGAGCGGATGGCCTTGTGGCCGGAAGGCAAGATCCCGGACTTCCAGCAGCAGCAGGTCGCCGCGCTCAAACCCGAAACGCAGACTGCCAGTTTCAAGGCCGGGGAGCACCGCATGCCCTACCTCGAGTGGCATCAGGAACCCAGCCGAAAGAACGGGGGATGCGCGCTATTGATCACGGGCGGTGGTTACCAGGGCTGTGTGGATGGCGTTTGGATTGGCCGCGTCGCCAAGCGGCTCACCGAGCAGGGTTTCGTGTGCGCGAGCCTCATCTACCGCACGCCCCGTCCGATAGGCCTCCCGATCTATCAGAGCGCCTGGCAGGACGGTCAGCGTGCGGTGCGGCTGTTGCGCCGCGAGGCCAAGGCGCGCGGGTTCGATCCCGAGAAGATCGGGGCTGTGGGGTTTTCAGCCGGCTCCCATCTCACCGTGCTGCTCGGCACAAGTGCGCTGACTCCCGCTTACCAGCCGGTGGATGAACTCGATCAGCTTCCAATGCACATCGAGTGGGCCGTGCCCGTCTACACCGCCTATGCGCTCACGGACGGACTCACCGGCCCCAACACGGGCAAGGCCGATGCCCTCAACGCGAAGCTCTCGGATGTCTTCAAGTTCGATGCCAAGACCTGCCCGATGGCCCTCTTCCATGGAGGGAAGGATGCGTATTCGCCCATCGGCTCGACGGAGATCTACCGCCAGCTTCGTCGCATGAAGATTCCCGCCGAGATCCATCTCTTCGCCGACCGGCCGCATGGCTTCATGGGTGATCCAGGCAAGGGCGAGGAAGGCACCGCCTACGACCATTGGCTTGACCGCGTCAGCGAGTTCCTCCGCCAGATGAACTACGACGGGCAACTGGGCAAGGAGGTGCCGCTGATGGAGCGCTACCCCAACGACGATGCCCGCGGCGGCCATCACAAGCAGGATGTCTGGCCGGAAGGCCAAATGCCCGATCGCCAGGAGAAGCAATGTGTTCCCTACATTGAGTGGCACCTGCCCAAGCAGCTCAAGACCCAGGCGATCCAGATCATCTATTCGGGTGGAGGCTACAGCGGCAACGATCCCGATGGCTTTGAAGTGGCCCCGGCGCGTCGCTACCTCAACGAAAAGGGTATGGCCGTGGTGACCCTCAAATACCGCACCCCGCGCCCGAAGGGGCTGCCCAAGCATATCACCGCATGGCAGGATCTGCAGCGAGCAATCCGCATCGTGCGCAGCCAGGCCAAGGACAAGGGGCTCGACCCCGAGCGCATCGGCATCATGGGCTCATCGGCCGGCGGCCACCTGACCCTCATGGGAGCGACCAGCTCCCAGAGCCCTGCCTACCAGCCTATTGGTGAGCTCGAGCGGATTTCCTGCTCGGTGCAGTGGGCGGTCGCGATCTATCCGGCCTATGCGCTGACCGATGGAGAAAATGAAATCAACCGGACCGGCGGCAATGACGACTCCGCCGTGCTGGTGCCGGAATTCAAATTCGACACGGCGACCTGCCCGATGCTCTTCATCCACGGAGACGCTGATGGCTGGGCGGCGATGAACTCGGTGAAATGCTGGGAGCAGCTGCGCCGCATGGGCATCCAGTGCGACCTCCACACCCTAGTGACCCGCGGCCACTGCTTCCAAAGGAAAGCCGCACCGGGCACCGGGAGTCACACCTGGATGGACCGCATCTGGGAGTTCATGAACCACAAGGGGTTCAATCGGTGACGGGCTGCATCCTTTCGCCTAAGACCTGCGGTCCATCGATCTGACTGTCCGGATCTCCATGCATCGTTTCTTCGAGTATTTTCATCCGCCCATTTTGATGCGTCAGCGCTGATCCACGCCGTTGACATCGAGATCCGGTTTGGTGTTCCAGCGGGGTGTCCAGCCGGGTTTTTCGACCTTGGCGCGGAAAATGACCGTGTTGTCCAAAGCAATGTCGTCACTCCAGATGAACTTGGCGCCTTTGAAGTCGTTGTCGAAGAAAGGCTGCTTGGGATTGACTTCTTCCACGCTGAATTCCCTGGCGTTCTTCCACGTGCTGTCCTCGAAATCCACGGCCCACCAGTTCGCGGGAAGGGTCTCTTGTTTTACCTTCGGGTTGGCCGTATTGCGGTTGATGGGGCCGTGGAAGAAGCTTTTCGCCTTCCATGTGGAGTTGGTGACGGTGCCGTCGGCGAATTTCAGGCAAAAACCGCCATCGCCGATATTGCTGCCGTATTCCAAGCCTGTTTGCGGATCGGCATTGTCCTTGGCCAGCACGGCGATGGTCATCGGATACTCGGGAAGAAAATCGATGCCAACGACATTGTGCGGTGTGAACTGGATGGGATCGACGGCGACGAGCCGTCCATTGACATAAAGCATGAACCAGTTGTCAGCATAGACATTGAGTTTCATCGTATCCGTCATCTCGGGTTTGATCACAGGTGCGGGGCCTTCCGATGCGATCTCTCTCGCGCGCAGGGGACGCTTGTCACCGGATCGGGCACCGCCGTCGCGGGCATACGTCACCGGAAGCGATGCGCTCCCGAGGATTTTCCCTTTCATGGACGCCATGAGCGCTTCGCGAGTGACTTTTTCCGCGGGTTCCGAAGGTGCCGCTGCAGAAGAGAGAGCGTAAAGCGTGATCACGTAAGTCTTCTCCCCAGCTCCCTGCGAACGAGGCGGATCGTAGCCGAGGGAGCCCCTGGAACCGGCACCCGCGCGGCCGGTGCCTTTCGTAGCTTTTGGCAGTCCGGTCGTGTTGGCTGGAATGTCCCAAAGGACCCAGTTTGTCTTGATGGTATCGTCCGGCGTGAGGTGATCCATGATCAAGGCGAAGCCTGCCGTGCCGGCGGGTGCTCCATTCCAAGCCAACGATGGGCTTGCACCCGCTCCATCGCCCGTGAACTCGATGGGATATCTTGCGGGATCGGGGATGTCCGGGCTGCTGAGCGAAAAGCCGGCGACAGGTTTCTTCAAAGCATCAATCTCCGGGCTTGTCGCGGCACCCTGCTTCGCATGTCCGTCTCCGGGCTGCGGGTTGCCCGGGGGCCGATCATCGCGACGGGGGCGATTTCCCTCGCCGCGCCCGCCACGTTCGCCGGTTCGATAGGTTTCCTCCCGTTTGCTTCCGTCAGGGTCGGTGTAGACAAATTTCCACGTGCCTCCGCCCGCTTCAGCAAAGTCCACGAACGCGTCCTTGCCGGCGATTTGATACGTCAGCTTGCGTTCTTTGCCGTCTGCCGAAGTGGCGAAGCCCGTGATGCGTGCGCCGCGCAGCGCCGGAAGCGATGGACGCACCGGCTGTGCCCGCGGCTGCGGGTCCACCTGCCCATCCACTTCCGTGACCTTGCCATGAAACCCGCCAATCACGAACGGGTATTCTTTCGAAGCGTGGTAGTGGTAGCCCAGCTCCGGCGTTGTGTGGCCGTTGCAAGCGTCGAGCCCCTTGGGTTCGCTGCCGTCCGGCTCGGTGAGGCCGTAGATTGGATAGCCATCGAGCGCGTAGGCAATCGGCAGTTCCGCGCCCAGAACCGTCTGCAGATGCAACGGTGCCGCGTGATAGTGATAATCATCCGCGCGCCCGCAATGGCCGCCCCATTGGTCGAGTTCCCCGATTTCCGCCGAAAGCTCGCCGCGATTGTTCTGCGGGTTGAAAATCGGGATGCCGTTCGCCGCAATGGCGATGGCGCCGCGCAGGAAGCGGTCGCGGACGCTCACGGGTTCCTCTGCAGGCACTGGGAAACGAGGGATTCGCCACGCGTTGGCGCCGGTATAGGCTTGCGGAAGCGGCACCTGCTGCTGCCATGCGGTGATGCCGACCATCATATTGTGGGCCGGCAATCCGTTGCCCTCGATGTAAAGAAACCGATCGTCCCACCGCGTCTTCACCGCCGGATCGAACTTTGCGAATGGCGCGGCCTGCGCTGGCGTGGCTTTTGCGGCAGTCGCAACGGGACCGGGCGGAGGCTGCGCCTGCTGGAATCGCGGGGCGTGAACGTGCGGATGAGCGTGCTCCGGATCCGATGGGTCGTGAGCTTGAAGCTGCCCGCAGAAAAGCAGCGTGATGGCAATCGTCGTGGTGGTCTTCATGGTTTGGGTTTTGTTGGATTTCCTCTGCCTTTGCCGCGTTCATCGCGTCCGCGTTTTGGCGCGCTGGTTGGATCGTATGCCGGATTCGCTTTCGTCGGTCGTGGCGCACCGGTGGCGGACTGCCAGGCCCGGAGTTTCGCGAGCAGTTCGTTCGCGCGCTGTGGTTCCGTGTCAGCGAGATTGCGTTCTTCGCCGGGGTCCACCGAAAGGTTGTAAAGTTCCGCTGTGCCGCTCTCGAAGAATTCGATCAGCTTCCAATGGCCCGAACGGATTGCGCTGCACGGACCGGTGCCGCCGAGATAACACGGAAAATGCCAGAACGCATCGCGCTCGAGTCCCGCCGACGCATCGCGCAGCAAAGGCACGAGACTGCGTCCATCCACGGGCTCCGGCGGCTTTATTCCCGCGAGTTCCAGCACGGTGGGATACCAATCCATGCTCAACGTCACTGCCTGCGACACTCCCGGTTTGATGTCCGGCCCGCGAACGACCGCAGGCACCCGGACGCCACCTTGATAGAGCGTGCCCTTTCCTCCCCGCAGCGGTGCGACATAGGACCGCGTGCCGCCGTTGTCCGATGTGAAAATCACGAAGGTCCGCTCTGCCACACCCATGCGCTCGAGGGCCGCAAGCACCCTCCCGATATTCGCATCCATCGCCTCTACCGTCGCCGCCAGCGCAGGGTCGGGCACGCCATCGCGCGACTTGTATTTCGCCAGCAGCTCCGGCTTCGGGTCGAACGGCGCATGAACATCGTGATATGGCAGGTAGAGGAAAAACGGACGCCCCTTCACCGACTCCACCCACTTCAGGGCCGCGTCCGTCAACACATCCGGCGAATACGCGCCTTTCGCATCGCGATACGCGTCCTTTTCAAATCCAAGCTGCTTCGGCTCCGTGAACACATCAAATCCCTGTCCCGTCGGCGTGGTCGGCCCGCTGCGTCCGCGCCCAAGATTCCACATGCCAAACAGGCCTGTGGCATATCCCGCCGGCTTCAGCGCTTCCGCGAGCGTCACCTGTTCCGTCGGCAGCGCCTCGCGGCTATCCGCCGCCAGGATTTTGTGGTGTGGCGAGCCTGGCTTGTGCCGTTCGTCCACCACTGTGAACACCCCATGCCGCGGCGTGCAATTTCCCGTCAGCAGGCAAGCCCGCGTCGGCGCGCAATTCGGAGCGCTCGCGCAAGCTTGTGGAAACACCACGCCCTCCCGCGCCAGCCGGTCAAGATGCGGTGTGTCGGTGTGCCTGTTGCCACAGAATCCGGCGTCATTCCACCCCATGTCATCGGCGAGGATGAGAACGAAATTCGGCGGCGGCTCGGCACACTGCGCGATCGGAGCGAATCCCGCGGCAAGGAATAACCACCAGCGGAGTCTCCATTGAGCGGCGATTTCAATCATTGGAACCTCCCTTCCGCTTGCCACCTTTGTTGCCCTTGATGCGCACCGGCTGATTGTCCGGATCGTAATCGGGATTGGGCTTGGGCATGGCCGCACCGACGGTGTCGAGGTAACTTTTGAGGCGCTGGCTGAGGTCGGCGGCGATCTCCGGATTCATCTTTGCGATGTTGTTGCGTTCGCCGAGATCGGTCCTCAGGTTGAAGAGCATCCGTTCGCCGGTTTCGTAAAACTCGATCAGTTTGTAGTCGCCATGACGGATGGCGGAATGCGGTGTGTCGCCCTGATAGTGCGGAAAATGGAACACCAGTTCCTCGCGAGCGCGTCTCACCGGTGTCGTGGCTCCGTGGAACAGATGCGCAATGTCCCCGCCATCCAAATCCGGCGGAAGTTTACCCTTCACTCCCGCGAGCCCACAGAAGGTGGGGAACAGGTCATAGCCGACAACCGGTTGGTGACACCATGAGTCCGCCCGGATGCCCGGGCCGCGCACGATGAACGGCACGCGGATGCCACCTTCCCAGACGCCGCCCTTCCCGGCCCGGAGCGGACGGGCATCGCCCTTGCCACCGCCACCACCGCCACCGCCGCCACCGCCGCCGCCGCCGCCGCCGCCGCCGTTGTCGGCCATGTAAATGACATAGGTCCGGTTCGTGAGACCGAGTCGTTCGATGTGGCCAAGCAGTTTGCCCACGCCCGTATCGAGGTCGGTGGTGATGGCCGCACGGGCCGGGTCATGGTGCATTTTCCCCGGAGTGCGCTTGTCGTAAAACTCCCGCGTGGACTTCAGGGCATTCCCGGGCACATGCAACGCGTGATAGGACATCTGCAGATAGAATGGTTTACCCGCTTTCGATTGCTTTTCCATGAAGGCCGCCGCGCGTTCCGTCATGCCGAAGATATCCACGGGATTCGGGTCCACGAAACGGTCGGCATCGCGATTGCCGGTATCGCCGTCGCTTTCGTCGTAGCCATGCTGCGCGGGCCCGCCGCCGCCGAGGTGCCCCTTTCCATAGTGTGCCGTCGCATAGCCCGCGCGTTTCAGCACCTCCGCGATGGTCGTTTCATCGGCCCGGATGCTTTTCCGGTTCTCCGCTTCGATCCATTGGTGCCCGTCCTCCGCGGGCGCGGCCTTGGTCCAGCGGAGTGCCGCCGGGTTGCGGCCGGTTTGCAGGCTGATCCGGGTCGGCGAACAGACGGGAGCCGGCGCGTAGCCGGAACTGAACCGCATCGCCTGTGATGCGAATTTCTCAAGATGCGGTGTGAGGTGGAAATCGCTTTTCGAATTCGGCAGTTCGGGATGCATGGGCACCGAGAGCCCATTCCAGTCCTGGTCATCGGACAGGATGAGCACAAAGTTCGGCGGCGATTCGGTAGCGTCGGCCATGACGGACATGCCGAGCAGAAGCAACAGACGGATGGGAATGGGGATCATGATTCTGGCAGGACGGTTCGTCCGGGTTCGTGATGTCGGGTGTGTTGGAAAAAGTCCGGTGGCAGGGGTTCGGCGGATCGGAGAATGACTGAAATGCTTCGTGGTCCGCCATTTCCACGGGGCAATTGCCGCAGGATCATGCGCTCGATCAGGCCGGTGTCCGGACGGAACCAAATCTCGATTTCGCCCGGCCCGCCGCTCCCGTGGGAGTGCCTGAGTCCGCGGAGCTTGCGGACATGCGGCGAACTTCGGTCGAGCCACTCAATCTGATAGCGTTGCTTGAGCTGCCCGAGTTGGGTGCGGAGATCAAGGAACGCGAATTCCCCGTTGGGCTCGAAAATCGCGCGGGCGAAGCGCTTCGGATCGGGACTGACACGCACCGGACCACTGCCCCGCATGGACCAGCTTTGGTTGCCGTCGCCACCAATGATACGGGTTTCACCATTCGGAAGGTCTTGGCTCAGCACAAACTCACCGGGACCACGCAGCCAAAGGGTGGCACCATCCAAATGCTTGGAAGGCGGAAAGCGCCCGCGGTCGGCCTGCGATGAACCGGAATCCGGGCCGGCGGCAATCACCGCGATCGTGTAGCTGCGGTCGCGCGCCTCATTCATTGCCACAATGACCCGGTCGAGCGCCGCCACGGCGTTGGCCGGCTTGAAGATGACGGCGGCGATGCAGGCGACCATGGCCGCTGCGGCGGCGGGCAGCCAGAATCGGAGGAGACGATTCGCTTTCCTGACAGGGTGCTTTTCCAGATTGCCGAAGAAGACATCGGGGTTCCCGGCCAGGGAACCGGCTTTTGCCTCGCGGGCGAGCATCCCATGGAGACCGGCATGATCCAGGAACCGGCGTCGGTTCTCCGGCGAGGAGGCAAGGAGGCGGGCGAGTTCGGCCCGCCCGGCATCGTCCGCCAGACCGTGAAGAACGCGCAGCGCAAGGTCGTCGATTTCGGGATCTTGGGCGGATTCACTCATGGCACTTGTCGGGCGAGGGTTTCCGAAATGCAGTGGAGGAGCGATTGATGGGCGTGCTTGAGCATCTTGTAGACCGCCATCTGGGTCCGGTTCGAGGAACTCGCGATCGCTGCCACAGGCATCGATTCCTGATAGCGCATGCGAAGCACGGTCCGCTGGCGTTGGGTCAGCTTCCTGAGGCAGGCACGCAACGCGTCGAGCCGCTCGTCATGGCGCGGGGCTTCCTCCGCCGCCGCTGTGGCCAAGTGGTCGAGGGTTTCATCATCAAGCGGCAGGGGCAGCCGCTGCTGGCTGCGCCGCCACTCCATCGCCAGCAAGCGGGCGAAACCGATGCCCCAGGCGATGAACGGGCGGCTTGCGTCATAGTCGCCGAATTTTCTCCACAGCCTTTCCGCAAGCTCCTGCAGCAGGTCGTCGGCCGCATGGGGGTCATGCACCAACGACGTCAGAAACCCATGAAGCGCCGGCTGGGCGGCCACGAATTGCCTGGTGAAGGCGAGATGGGGATCGGGTGGCGGGTTTTCCATGGACTTCATCCGGTATTGTCGCTGTGTCGCGAAAATTAAACCTCGCCCGGTGAGAAATGTTCGCATCGGTTTGAACCGATCCATGTCCAAAGGATGCGGGGGGCGCTGAGGATCTCATGGAACCTGCATGCAGTTCGGCTTTGCGCTGAAAGCACAGATGCCCATGAAATCCGCGAAAGCAGCGTGCTTGGCAGCACTACTTGCCCCTTCGCGGGTGATTTTCTGGCGTGCCGCCAAGCGGCGCTTTGTGGAAAAAGGGGAAGGCTTTTGCTGGCAGGCAGGAGCCTCGGATGAACGACAGGTCACACCTTGCGTTCAAGCAAACAGGCTATGCACCGGCGTGCCTTTGTCAGCAATTTTGAAGGGTCGCCGGGTGGGGGACATGATGACGAGATCGTGGGGCAGACCGAGGGCGTGGGCAATGGTGGCGTTGAGGTCCGGGATGGTGACCGGGTCGCGTTCGACGCGGTTGGCGGTGCGGTCAGTCTGGCCATGGCAGTGGCCGCCTTTGATGCCGCCGCCCGCAAGCACGGTGCTGAATGCGGCGGGGTGATGGTCGCGGCCGTCGTTGTGCTGGGCTTGGATTTCCGGAGTGCGGCCGAATTCGGTGGCGACGACGACCAGGGTTTCATCGAGTTTCCCGCGTTTCTCGAGGTCGATGATCAATGCGGCGAAGGCCTGATCGAATTCACGGCAGCGGCCTTCGACGCCCGCGAAGTTGTCGTAGTGGGTGTCCCAGCCGCCGAGGTTCACCTCGACGAAGCGGACACCGTGCTCGACGAGCCGGCGGGCCAGCAGGCAGCCTTGGGCGAAGCGGCCGCCACCGTAAAGGTCGCGTGTGGCCTGGGATTCCTGCGTGAGGTCGAAGGCCTTGAGGTCCTTCGAGTTCATCAGCTTCACCGCATCCCCGTAGAGTTGCTCGTATGCCTTGACGTCGGCATTCGGGTGGCGGGCGTGAAAGTCGCGGTTGAGGCGGTCGGCGAGTGCGAGGCGGCGGTCGAAGTCCTCGGGTTTCACATCCTCGGGACTTCGGCAGTCCTTCAAGCCGTCTTCCGGCCTGCCGATCGGGGCTGCCGAGTATGTCGCGCCAAAGAAGCCGCCGCCGGAGAGATCGGCGGGGGTATCGATTGCGACGAAGCCCGGCAGTTCCGGGTGGATGCGGCCGCCGAGCTTGAGCACCCATGAGCCGAGCGCCGGGTGGCGGATGGTCCCGCGCATGCTGTAGCTGGTGTGCATCATGTATTGCCCCTGCTCATGCGCGCCCTGTGTCGAGTTCATCGAGCGGATGATGCAGCAGCGGTTCATCACCTTGGCGGTATGTGGCAAATAATGGCCGAGTTGGACGCCGTCGGCCGTGGTTTCAATCGCGGTGGTCGGCCCCATCACCTTTCGAGCGCGAGGTTTGGGATCGAAGGTGTCGATGTGGCTCATCCCGCCACCCATGAAAAGATAGATCACGTGTTTTGCCTTGGCCCCGGCTCTCGCACTGGCAGGAGAGGCTCCGGCGAGCGAGGTGCCGAACATGGGAAACAAACAGACGCCAAGGTATTTGCGTGCGATATAGGAGAGAAACTGACGGCGGGTGAACTCGTCGGCGTGATGGGCGGGCTCGGACATGACGGGTGAATTGGGGGTTGTTATTGGAGGAAGAGAAACTCGGAGGACATCACAAGCGCGGCTGCCAGGTTGCGGATGCCGGATTCACCGTGATCGCGCACTTCAGCGAGCATCCACTCCATTTCGACATCGGTGGGCGGGCGCGAGAGGATGGTCAGGCAGAGGCGGTGGATGCGGTCGCGCGGCCCGTCACTTTCCTTGAGGCCCAGGAACAATACGGAGTCCGGATTGCTGATGATTTCCTTTTGGACGAATCCATTCATCAAGGAAAGCACCTGCCCGATGTTGGGCTCGCGGCTAGAGGCATCGACGACCTCGCGGTCGGACTGGCCGAAGACGTTGAGGAAATGTCCGCGAGGGGCAGGGGACGGCAGGTTGGCGGCTCGAATCAACCCGCCCCGGGCGGAGGCTCCTGCGGGTGGCATTCGCATCGTGCTGCCTACACTGGCGGAAGCGGAGCCGCTGTTCTGGATCTGCTTGACCAAGTCCGCGAAATAGGTGCGGAACTGGCGCTCGTTGCGCAGACCGTGGATTTCCGCCGCAAGCTGGGTCATCGACTTGCTGCCGGCCAGCAAGGGACGTCCATTGAGATAGATGGTGTCGTCGAGTGCGGGCGGCGGGGATGCATCGGGGTTGCCGGTCGCCAGGGTGACGAGCGAATCCCATACCTGCTCTGCGGAAAGCCGTTGGAGGCGGCGGCCGTGGAAGTCGTCAGCACCATGAATGGTGGAAGGGTTCGGATTGGTTTCGAATTGATAGGTCCGAGTGAGCAGAAGGACGTGCTGGAATGCCTTGAGGTCGTATTTCAATTCGACCATGAGTTCCGCGAGCTGCTTGAACAAGGCCGGGTGGTGGCTTGTTTCGATGGAACTGAAATCATCGACCGGTTCGACAAGGCCCTGTCCCATCACCCGCCGCCACATGCGGTTGGCGATCACGGCGGGATACTGCAGGTCGTTGCGGGTGGTCACCCAGTCGGCGAGTTTTTCGCGGCCGTCGTCGTGGCTGCGATGGGGCGACATGCGCACGGTCCGGCCGAACGGCGTCTTCGCGCCGAGCATCTCGCCGGGGCGGCCATTGCGGTATTGATAGTCGGGCGGCAGGGCGATGCGGCCGCGACCACCGCCTGCGAGGGACAACCCGAAGATATTGTCCCCGAGCATGCGTGCGATGCGATATTCCTCGCTTTGGTCGGTTCCGTCTTCGCGGAATTCGCGGAAAAGCGGCTCAATGAGGTCGCGATTCATTTCGTATTGTCCGTCGGTGAAGGCGGCGAGTTCATAAAAATCGCGCCGCTCGGTGTCACCGAACGGATCGTCGTGGCATTGGGCGCACTCCATGCGCTTGCCGAGGAAAATGCGCATCGAATTGGCCAGGTTGTCGTGTGGCATGCCGCGGTCACGCACGTAATATCCGACGGCGGCATTTTGCTGGTCCCAGCCGCTGCCGGTGCTGGCAAGCAGCCTTCGCGTGAACTCGTCCCATGGCATGTTTTCGTCCATAGCGGCGCGAACCCAGTGGCGGTATGGCCCGAGATTGGTCGGGCCGTTGTGGTCCCGGATGCGGATGAGATCAAAAACCCAGCTTGCCATGTGGCTGACGTATCCGGGTGATTCAAGCAGCGAGGCGACGAGTGCCTGTCTTTTTTCCGGAGCATCGGATGCGAGAAACGAGGTGGTCTCCTCATGCGTCGGCACCCGACCGACAACCGTGAGATAGGTGCGGCGGAGGAATTTCGCATCCTCAGCCGCTTCCGGGACCGCGAATTGCCTGTCGCGGTAGAACGTCGCGACGTGGCGGTCGATTTGCAACGCGGCCTCGCGCATCATCGCCGGATCCGGACGGTCCTCGGGATTCGCGGCCGCGCGATCGGCAAATACCGCCAACGTTGGGGTCGCCATGAAGATCGTGATGATGGATTTTCGGATCATACGGAGGAACATACGCACGTGATTGCAAATTATTGCAAGTCCGTACTTTCAGAATGACATGATACCAGCGGTCACGAACTTTTCGGTGAGCCTGATTTGTGAGGCAGCGGGAATTCAACCGAAATCAGGGCCTGCAAGGTCATGCTGTGCGCTCAAATGGCGCATGGGGCCTTGCGGTCGGGCGGTTTCCGCGTTCAATTGGCGAAGCCGATGACGATTGCCGAGAAACAACAGGAATTGCTGGAGGAACTGGCCTTGTTCCAGGATTGGACGGAACGCTACGAATACGTGATCGGGCTGGGCAAAAAGCTGCCGTCGATGGACGAGGCGTCGAAAAAGCCGGAGCACCTCATCAAGGGCTGCCAGTCCCAGGTGTGGCTGGATGCCGGGCTTGAGGACGGCCGCGTCCGCTACCATGCCGATTCCGACTCGCTTATCACCAAGGGCATGATCGCTCTTTTCGTGCGCGTGCTGGATGGCGAAAAGCCCGACGAAATCCTGACGGCGGACATGGGATTCATTGATCAAACCGGCTTGAAGGAACATCTTGCGCCGACGCGGGCCAATGCGTTGAAGCTGATGGCCACGCAGATGAAACAGCGGGCGCTTGCGTTTTCGGCGGGCGGCTGAGTCATTTCAATTCCGAGCGCCGCTGGCGGCTCCAGGTGAGTCCCTCCTGGTATTCGCTGCGGTCCGGGCGCAGGGCGGCGAGCTTTTCCCACAGCGACACGGCGGCATCGAAGGTTTGGGCGGCGGCACCCTTGCGGTTGGCGATTTGCAGAGCATGGCCGAGGTCGCCGGCGAGATAGGCGGACGTGCGCAGGATTTGTTCCGGCAGCGGACCGAGCACAGCGTCGTCCCTGACCAGACTCTCTAACAGCTCGTGCGCGCGGCCGAGCCACTCGATTTCCCCCTCGAGCCGGCCGGAATCGCCGAGCAGCCGCGCTTTCTGCCACCAGAGCAGGGCGAGGCGGTAAGCGGGCAGGGGATCGGAGCCGGCGGCGGCGCGGAGGCCTTCAAGCGCGCGGATGCCTTCGTCGCAGAGCGGCATGGCCTCATCGGCCTTGCCTCGATCGCGCAGGATTCCGGCGCGCAGGCCGAGCAGGCTGGCTTTGAGCAGGGCATTTCCGTGGGACGCTGGCAGGGCGGCCACCAATTTGTCGGCGGCGGCGATGTGGGGCACCGCGTCAACGGGGTCGCCGGACAGCACGGCGGCCTCGGCCATGGCGGTGTGTGCGGCGGCGAGCCGGCGGAGTAATTCCTCGGCGTTGGGGTGTTTTTCGAGGGCTTTTTCCAATTCCGCAAGCGCGAGGGCGCGCACTTCGAGTGCGTCGCTGGGGTTGCCGATGCCATCGAGAATGTTGGCGGTGGAAAGGTGGCATGCGGCGACTTCGGAGCGCAGCACGGCGGCATCGGGACGCTGGCCGGAGAGGTGGTTGAGCGTCTGGGTGGCGCGCATCAGCTGCTCAAGGGCGCGGGTCTCGTCGCCACGCGCGGCGAGCATCCGGGATTCGTGCAAGTCGAGGAGGGCGAGCAGGAAATCGAGCCGGGCGGTGTCCAGCCCGGAGCGCGGCACTGCGGCCAAGGCTTCGCGCGCGGCGGCGAACGCGGCGGCGGCTTCCGCTTTCGATTGTTCCTGGAAAACCATCGCCAGCCATAGCCGGTCGGCGGCGAGGCGCAGGGCCAGCGCGGAAACGGGCAGTGCTCCTTGCCAGTGCTTGGTGGCTTCATCAAGCCGGCTGGCTGCTTCCTCCGGCTCGCCGAGCGAAAGCGAAATTTCGGCCAGCCGCAGCCGGGTCATCGCGCGCTCGTCCACCAGTTCCGGTTCCTGGCTGCTGCGCTTGAGAAAATCCCCGAACTGTAGATCGAGCAGGCGCAGCCGCAATTCGCGACCGTCGAGCGGCGGCAGATGACGGTGTTGGTCCTCCATCAGCCACGCGAAAAGGCGGTCGCCGGCGAGTTCCGAAGCCTGGAGACGGGCGAGCCAGATTTCGCGTTCGTCGACCAGCGCGTCGGCGGTATCCGCGGCCATCGTTTCGGCTGCGGATCTGGCGGCACTTTGGCTTTCGAGATCGGCTAGCAACATGCGCATGCGGGTATCGTGGGATTTTCTCACCTCCTCGATGTGCAAACTCCGTTGCTGCCAGAGCGCGGCGAAAAGCACTGCCATTGCCGCCGCTCCGGCGAGCCCGAAATACGAGCGGCGGGCGCGTCTGGTGATGGGGCGGAATTCGTCGCGGGATTCATCCAACGTTGTCGCGACGGCGGGGCTGTCCTGCCGGATTTCCGTCAGGCCCGCTGCGACCTCGCCCATGTCGTGCGGGCGGTCCGCTGGATTGAGTGCAAGACAGCGCTCGATCCAGCCGCGGAGCGCCATCTCGCGCGGGTCGGCGGCGTCGGCGGGCCACCTGAAATCATTCTGCGTCTCCAGATTGGCGGCGATTCGCTTCAAGTCCGCCCGGATGTTTTCGGTGCGGGTTTTTCCGGCAGCCGGTGCCACTCGGTAGAATGTCGCGTGACAGCGCGGGAAGGTTCCGGTCAAAAGCCGGAAGGCCAGCACGCCAAAGGCGAAGACATCGCAGCGGAATCCATCGGTCGTGTAAGCCGCCGCATCGCGCAATTGTTCCGGCGGCTGGTAGAGCAGGGCGTCGGTGAAATCGTCCTTTTCGATTCCGGGCATGTGGCCCAGCGCCCAATCGCGCAGCAAGATCCCGCCGGCGGTATCGAAGAACACGTTTCCAGGCTTGAGATTGCCGTGCGGCACGTGGCGCGCGTGCATCGCGGCCAGCGCGCCGGCGATCGCCTTGACGGTCTTCCAGGCATCCAGTCCAGGGCTGTCATCGAGCCGCTGCTGGAGCGAGCGCGGGACAAGCGGTGCGTCGCCGCCTCCATCCGCCACGAGTTCGGAAACGAAAAACGAGGGTTTGCCACGGAAATCAAAGGCGACGACCGGCATCACGCCCTTCGGCCAGCCGCCGGTGCCCAAGAGGCGGGTGGTTTTTTTCCAACAAATCCAGGTTTGCCGCAGAGGTATCGAGGATTTTGAGGGCCAGCGAGCGCCCCTGCGGACATTTGACGCGGAACACGGCGCCACAGGTGCCTTCACCGATCAGTTGGTGGTCCGTCAGATCGCCGATCCGGCTTCCATTGTCTTCCCAAATCGCCATGGAGCTGTCTAAACGGAGCGCGTCGCCGCGCCAACCCCGAAGGTGCGGCCTGCTGATCCCCGGTCAGAGCCGTTTCATCTGAAAGAGGCGTGAGCAGCTGTCCCGCCCTGGGCAGGGCGGGATGACAGGAGCTGCGGTGCCCGGGACGCGCCGGATGCCAATTTTAAGGATGATCCGGCGTCCTTGGACGAACCGCAGGGGCGTTGAGGTCGGTGAATAAGGGAAAGGTGGCGATCAAGGTCAGCTCATCACGCGCTTGAGGGCGGCGCTTGGGGTCATGGAGCGTTGCCAGGACGGCAAACTCACGGCCTCGGTGCGGCCGTGTTTGCGCTCGAGGTTGTTAATGAGCGCAGGGCCTGTTGGCGCGGACTCCAGCCAAGCCACTTTTCGCGGCCTTTGAGCTTGGGGGCCGCACCGCTGAACGTGAGCAGGGCGACCCACTCGCCATCCACTTCGGCGACGTAGCGCAGGTGGCGTCCGCCGATGCGCGAGCTTTTGAGATAATGGCGGGTTTCGAGCAAGAGGTCGAAGCGCTCGCGCTCATGTGGTTCGAGCAAACGCAGCCGGACCCGCCCGAGGCAATCGGTGGCAATGGCGTCGATTTTCACGCCCCCATGCTTGAACGAGATGGTCGGCCTGTCTTGTCAAATCGCACAGCCAGTTCCAATGCCATCGCCTCGGCACAGTCAGATGAAATGGCTCTGGAAATAGTGTCCTCGGATCAAGATTCTGCTGTAATACAAGAAACCAAAATCCCTTCACCGCTTTGGGGCCGCTCGTGGGTCGGGATTTGCGGTCGGAACATCATTGAAGCGTCTCACGTCGAGTGGTCGGGCGTTGGAAGGTCCTGGGAATATCAGGATGATGTTTCGCTGAGCCGGTTGATGGCCCCACACCGTGAAATAGAGCAATCGGGATCCCCGCTTGAGATCCGCAATGCCAAATTTAACCGGCAAATCCAGTGTCATATTTTCCCAGGATTTGTCCCGCGTCGTCACAATGCCACCCGCTTTGATGCTCATACGCTTTTCGCCAAGCACCCCAACCACGGTATCTTTGGAAAAATTGAAAAGACGATAGTCCCCGGCGTGAAGATCGTTGGTTGACAATCCATAAGCCCGGATCACGGGTGCCAGCCCGTCCTTTTTCGGCGGAGCCACGATCAGCAAGACCCTGTCATCCGCCTCCGGCAGCCGAACTACAGTGAGAGGCTTCTGCGCTTCCAGCCCGGACGCCCCCATTAACGGGCCATTTTCGTCCGAGTAAACCGCCAGCAGAGCGGGACCTGTATATTCGATGCCTGCACCAAGCCCTGTCATGCCCGCAGTCAATTCTTCGGTTCTGCCGTTGTTCATAAAATAAAGCCCCTTGACCGAACTGGCGACGCCAATAGGCATCAGCCGCGTCTTGACGACCTTTTCTCCTGCCACGACAGGGCCGGAAACGAATGCAACTGCAAAGACAAGTGGAAGTATTTTCATGGGTTCATATTTCCCCGGAAGATAGCCAGCGAAACGAGACGGTTCTGAAGCGGCGGCCGAAACGCTTGTTCACAGCCGACTTCAGGTCGCCCGGCCGCACCTCAGGACCGTCGCTTGAATCCAGATAGGCTATATCACGCTGCACGCGTGCCTCGCAAACGGCCGTGCCGAGAAGTTTGCCCGATGAATCTCTCGCCTCACCCACGGCCCGGATCAGAAAAGAATCGGAACGGGCAAGAAGAACCGGGGCCAATGCCTGGAGCAGATCAACTTGCATCAGGTAGCAGGCGTGGCCCGCAGCCTGATTCTCGCCATCGGTCACATCGTTAAGAAACGTGCCCTTCTTTCCGACAACCGGAGCGCCAACGCTCTCCGGCAGGCCCGAGCTCAGGGTTCGATCAAGCGCAGCCTGAAGCGCCCCCTTCCTGGCATGGCCGGGATCATCCGCAGATGGATCACGGTTCACGAAATCCGCAAGAGAACGGAATGGCCCGCGGGCTCGGATTTCCGCGACAATCGCCACGGCGAGTTCATCGAGCTCCTTCGGGTCAATCTCGCGATGAGCTTGCCAGAAGGAGGGATCGGCCCCGTCGTTCCCAGTGACGTAGCCGCGAGACTGGAGGACGTGACCAAAACGCTGAAAGCGAATTGGCGAGCCATGTTCCCAAGAGACCTTTCCCGTTTCCCGGTCAAGAACAGGGAACTCGAAGTCTTTGAGACTTGCGAGCACCGATTTCCATGCAGCGACCGATGTGGAGTTGATGTTGAAGGCACCTTCGATCCGCATCCGGGCCGCGATGACTTCAGCAGCCCGTTCGCCACCATCCCGGATGATGCGATCGATGGATTCGTCTCCCGGCAGCGGGCAGAAGCGCATCCGGGGATTGGGGAGGGATCTCTCACCCGATGCCAGGCTCGAGAAACCAAAGACGCTGTCCAGGGAACCACGGCGTCCGACATAATCGCCGTCGAGGTTCGAAAAGAAACTGCGATCCCAAAGTTCGCGATTCACAAGATAGGAAGTATCAGGCATCCGGAATCCAGAGAGGCCGCCGAAGCCGTCTCTGGTAGTGGCGGACAGTGGAATGCGTGGATTGGCGTAGGAGTTGCCAAATACAAACGAAGGCTCGAAATTATATCTTCCCAAGGATGCGTGTTGGAATTGCCCGAGTGAGACCAAAGGCGCGCGTGGAACATCGAAAACAATCACGTGGGATTGCCCGCCTGCTGCCGTATTGACAGGCCCGCCATAGCCTTGGAATCGGAAGCCGCCGGGCGTCTGGGGCGCCTGATCGCCAAGCCCCCCCCTCCGCAATCAAGCCTCGTCCGGGCGGGCCACCATCTCCGATATCCCCACGGGCACCTGGCGGATGACTGCCGCCGAGCAGCGGGGACAGGAAATACCAGCCTTCGATGTTGTTGCGGGGGCCTTCACGACTGCCATCCCATAGCGAACTCGCGGCGATCGCCCGTGGGTTGCTGTCAATGAAACATCGAAGTTCCTGCCCGCTTTCAGCTTGGGTGGGTGTCCTTGCGGCAAACGACCATGTCGCGACATGGTGATGCGCCTGTGCGAGCGATTCAACCGACAAACGTGGTTTGGTCGTTGTCTGGCCATCCCACCCGGAAACGACCTGCTCCGGGACCACATCACGACTTCCAGACCGTGTGCCCGGCAACCAGATGTCCGAGAATCGATTGAGTACCATCTCACCGGCTTTGAGTGTGAACCAAGAGGCGGATGTCCCCTTCCCGAAATCACCGAAGCGCGTGAGTGTTTCCGGGTGTTGACTGTCCTCAAGGAAAAGATCCCCGACATGCACAAGATCTCCGGGATTCGCAAGTACCGGATTCCCTTCGGCATCAACAAGGTCGAACACGATTGCACCGCTCTCGCTCCATGCCGGCTTGAGGATGTTGACATCCTGGATTTTTGACGATTCAGCAACCGAGAAAAGGCGGAACTCCCCGGGTTGTAGATCGATGGCTTCGGTTCGAAGTTGAAACCATGAGTTGGCCGGGTTCTCCGGGTTGGCTCCCTCGCTCAGCCAATGCTCGCGCATCCAGACACGGTGTGCCTTGTAAACGCTGTTGGATCCGGGCCGACTGAGCCCGAAGCGGAAATAAGGATAAAGCGCCCAGTCGAAGCGGTAGGGCTCGGCCTGCAGGGCTATGTTGTAAGGGTTCCAAAGGCCGACCACCGGCTTGAACTCGATCTGGACCCGATACCGAAGCCACCGGCCATCAGGCGCTGGCCGGGTTTTCAGCCGGAAACCCATCTGCAGAAGCGAAACCACCGGAGTCACCGGGCTGTTGACGTGCTGTCGGTCGCGCTCCCAGCGGGCACTGCCGGCCTTGGTGTAGGGGATCCAGTCATTGGAGCGGATGTCGGACTCGGCGGTGGGAACGGCTGGAATGACCGGCAGCGAACCTGTCCCTCGGGTAGGAACGTTCTCCCATGACTTGTAATGGTTGTATAGAATTCCCCAGTTCGGACCTGACGCCACTGAACCTTCCTGGGTAATTTCGTCGACGAAATAGAACAAGCGGGGGGAGCGCACATCGAAATCGAAAACCCTCGAGTTGCCACTAACGACGGCTCTTGGCCTGGCTCCGAAATAGTGGGAGAACTGGCTTCCATTCCCATCCCTCGCCGAGAAGACCTGGCTGAGATCGATCTTCAAGCCGCCGTCGCGGACGTTGACCGGCAGTCCCTCGCCACCAGTGGTCAGATCATGCATGAAATCGTTGGGGATTCTCCTGTCTTTGAGCGCGAGCGCGGCAGTCGCCATGCTCAGCAAACCAGACCGGTCGAATCCCTGTTCCTGCAAGGTCTCGAAACGAGGGTCTATGATTCCGATATTCGTTCGTGATGGCGCTTGAGCCCGTATGTTGCGCTCTTTTGCGCCAAGATTGGAGCGCTCGGGACTGTTGATATCGACGCGTGCTTTTACTCCTTCGTCCGCAACCCACCAAGCCATGCGGCCTCTCATTCCTTGTTCTCCCTTACCGACGATTTCGTTTGTCGGCACCCGCACCTCACCGGCTTCGGATGCCGCGGAAACGAGGCGATAGTAGTTGTCGTCACTGTTTCTTGGATCGGCAGATGCGTCACCAGAAACCAACCACACAGGCGGTTCGTCGTTGGGACGATTGCTGGTCCAGACCCCGGTCCAATGACGCCCGGGAATCGATTCGCCCAAGATCGATGAGGTTGCGGTGACAATCTGGTCGGGGCCGGCACTCTTTTGCAGCTCGCCGATCGCAATTTGAAGAGCAAGCCGGGCATTTGCCCTCGCTACCGCCATCGCTTCGCCACTTCGGCTGGTTCGCATCGTAACCGTCGCAAGCGAGAGCATTCCGACAGCGAGGATCGTCAACAGAACCATCAGGGAAACGGTGACAATCAGCGCGAAGCCGTCTGCGGATCGAGGGAATTGGCGGGAATGTGGGCGCATGCCTTGTGAACGCATCTGCGTGAGTTGAGTCGCCTCTGCTGCCACTAGGCAAAACAAAGTTGCGAAAAAGCGCAATATCAAAATCGAGGATTTCTCGAAAGGTTCGAAATCCGACGCGGATGGACGCTTTTTGGCTAACCGGTGGAGCCGGCACCTCAGCGTGGAAGGGAACATCCTCCAGGTGATATAGGCCCCGCCCCCATCCCGAAGGCGGCCGGATGGACTCAGCGCCGATTTGTCAGGCGGAAAGTCCGGGGAGTCACGCCAAGGCGTTGGCGGAAGAGATTGACCAGTGCGCTGGCACTACGGAAGCCAGACCGCTCGGCGACTTCCTGAAGATCAAGATCGCTGGAGGACAGAAGGCGTTTGGCCAAATCGAAATGCACCCTCCAGATTTCTTCGTGAAGTGTGCGGCCTACCAAGGTATTGAAACGTCCTTCAAGGGAACGGCGCGAAAGCTTTGTTGCGGCAACGACATCGCGGCCTTTGATCGTCTGGTGAGCATGCTCACGTATGAAACGCAGCGCGGCGACGACATCCTCGTCGCCAAAAGCGTAGGCATCCGTTGATTTTCGTTCCATCACATGAGCGGGAGGGACTCGCACCGGCTCCCGAGGCGGGGCTTCACCAGCCAGAATTCGGTCGAGCAGGGCGGCGGCTTCATATCCGCGGCGAACCATGTCAGCTTCCACGCTCGAAAGTGATGGGGAACAAAGTTCGCAGAGCTGGCTATGGTTTCCCGCGCCAAGCACCGCGATTTCGCCCGGCACCTCATAGCCGGCTTTCCAGCATGCTTCGATAGCCATCGCCCCGAGCCGGTCGAGGCTCGCAAACAGCGCAAGCGGCCGGGGCAGCTTCGCAAGCTTTTCCCGCAGCTCCGCGTCTCCACCACTCATGCTGATTGTCAGAGGGCGGAACGTGCCGCCCACCTCGCTGATCCTTTTTCGAAATCCCGTTCCACGATCATTTGCGTATTGGCCTCCATCCCTGCGGCTTAAAAAAGCGAACTCATTGAAACCACGCCCGATGAAATGCTCCGCGGCCATCCGGCCTATCGCTTCGTCGTCGCTCAGGACAGTTGGGATCTCCATTTCGTCGATAAGACCGGCAACATTGATGATCGGTATTCGACGCCCCAGAGCGGCTTCGTGAAAGCGCGGATCCACCACAGTGCAAATAATTGCATCACCTTCCCAAGTCGCGAGCAATTCGGCCAATTCCTTGCGCTCCCGGTCGAAGTAAGCGATGCGCCAGTCCGGCTTTCGCTGAACAAAACGACTGATCCCTTCCAGAATTCCCGAAGCATAGCCACTCAGTGGCTCAAGCATGAGGCCGATGTTCCGGATCGGTGTGCGATTTTTCTCGTTAGTCCTCGTCACCTGAAAAGCATGGGCCACCCGAATTTCTGCGCAATCATGAAATTTCTGCCGTGACTTGAAACACAATACTAAATTTTCTTGTTCCATTGCGCATTTTCCGTTTGCCGCTAGAATTCAAACACCCCAAGCTTCTCCCATGCAGCGCAAGCATCGGGCGGCGGTTCTTCTTGCAACGGTAGCTTTCCGTTTCGACGCCGACAACCCGTGCTCAGAAGGGGTGATGGACACCGTGCGGCAATATTACGAGCTCGAGCCTCCACGGTCCGGGACGCCGGATGTGGTCCGGATGATCCACTGGGGTGCGGGTTATTATCTCATCAACCCGGCCACGCGGGACCCGATGGGCGACCCCGACCAGCGACGGATTCACAGCCAGACCGTCGAGCAGGTCGCCTACGTGGTCTGGGCGTGGCCCGCCTTGGAAAAGTGGCTGCCCCGTTCCTTCTATGAGAAGTGCCGGAACTTCTGCTTTCAACATTGGGAGGCATCCCTGGGGATCGACCCCTGGTGGCATCCCTCCTCCTACCTGGAGGTCGGACAACTCGGCGGTGACAACCCGATGAGCGGGCTACTCCACCCCTACAAAGGGCGCCACGCTCCCGGCCACTCGATCGTCCCCAACCTGCTGATGTATGAGGTCGCAACCCGCGAGGGTCGCGGCGACGCCGGGACCTATCTCGACGCCGCGGTGGCCCAGGCGGCGTGGTGCGTCGAAAATCTTGACTGGAACGATCCACGCACCACCAAGGGCCAGCGCGTGAGCGAGCACCGGACCATTCCCAATCTGGTCTGGATGCTGCAGAAATACCCACAAAAGGCGCCGGCCGGACTTCGGGGGAAAATCGAGGATTGGATCGATGTGGCGGTCGCGAGATCCGACAACCTATGGGATTTCCGGCGCTATGACATGGACGGGCACTGGACCGTTCCCAAGCTCAACGATCTTGGCAGCACGCTCGGCCTGCCGGCGATCGCCACCGCCGCGTCGTGGGTGGCCGAGGCCCCGGCCGACCGGAAGCGTCTTCGGGAGATCGCGCTGGCGGCGGTCGATCACGCCTTCGGCCGCAATCCACGCCTCGCGGCTGCTCCAAGCCGGCCGTGGAAGGGTTTCCCCGAGGTGGAGAGAGGATGGCCGAAGGAGCACCAACTCGATGTCTGCGCCCGCCTCGAAACATGCCGGGGATCGCTCTCCGCATCGCCGGGAAGCGAGATGTTTCCTTTCTCTCCCGACGGCGGATTCCGCCATGCCGAGGGCTGGGTGAACTACGGTGCCGCGTGGTGCATCAGCCTTGGCTATCTTGAATTGGAAGCGGCTGCGACCACTCCCGCACCCTGAACCCATGCACACCGCAGACTGGATTGTTCTCGCGCTCTATCTCGTCGGCACCGTCGGCATCGGGGTGTTGCTCGGCAGGTTGGTGAAGGACAGTTCCGACCTCTTCGCCGCCGGCGGCCAGTCGCCGTGGTGGGCCAGCGGCCTGAGCGCTTTCATGACGATGTTCTCCGCCAACACCTTCGTCGTGTGGGGAGGCATGGCCTACGAACACGGCGTCGTAGCGATCGTCGTCAATTTATGTTACGGCATCGCCGCCCTGCTGGCAGGCTACACCGTGGCGGGGCGCTGGAAACGCCTCGGCATCCGCACACCCGCCGAGTTCGTTAAGAACCGTTTCGGCGGAGCGGCCCTGCATTTCTATACGTGGGCGGTGATGATTTTCCGCCTGTTCGGGGCGGCTGGCGCGCTGTATGCCATCGCGACCCTGATGGTCGCAGTGACCCGTGGCAGCGACACCGCGGCCACGGTTCAGGGCATGCCGCCGGCGCTTGTGGCCGCGATTCTCGTGTTCGGGGCCGTTGTGGTCGTTTATACCATGATTGGCGGCCTGTGGGCAGTTCTGATGACGGACGTAATCCAATTCATCGTCCTCAACGTCGCGGTGATCTTCGTCATTCCGCTCATTATTGCCGACATCGGCGGCTTGGGCACCTTCCTTGAACAAGCACCAACGGGCTTTTTCTCTCCCACGTCGGGCCCAAAATACACCTGGTTCTTCCTCTTTGGCTGGGTCGCAATCCATTACTTCATGATCGGTGCCGAATTTGCATTCGTGCAGCGCTATATCTGCGTGCCGACTCCTAGCGATGCCCGCAGCGGGACGCTTTTATTCGGCTTTCTCTATCTCTTTTCGCCTTTCCTCTGGCTGCTGCCGCCCCTGCTTTGGAGGGTTCAAAGCCCGATCCCGGAAGGAGCGACGGCCGGGGTCATCCGGGGTCTCAAGGAGGAAGCCTATATCAAATCCTGCCGGCACGTCCTGCCCGTCGGCATGATCGGGTTGATGATGGCGGCAATGTTCTCCGCCACCGCCAGCCTTGTCAGCTCCCAGCTCAACGTGTTTTCCGGGGTGTTAACCCACGACATCTACCGTCCCCTGCGCAAGGCCGTCACGGAAAAGGGCCTGCTCACCGCCGGGCGCGTCTTCACGGTCCTTCTCGGAGCGCTGATTGCCGGGATCGCCCTCCTAATCCCCCGTCTCGGTGGCGCGGAGAAGATGATCGTTGCAGTCACCGAATTGATGGTTGTGCCCCTGCTGGCGCCGATTCTCTGGGGACTGCTCAGCAGGCGTGTCGAGGCCAGCGCGTTATGGCTCACCGCCGGAATCTGTATTCCACTCGGCCTGCTGCTCCATTTCGGTTTCGCGGAACCCGGTTCCGATGCAAAGGGGGCCGGTTTCCTGCACGAACTCAAGTCGCGCGGCGGGTTCTGGCTGTGGCTGTCGTTCAACTCGATAACCCTCGTCGGCGTGGTGCTGCCGGTGCTGATCATGCTCGCACTCCAGGCAACCACGCGTGGCGAGTCCCTGCGCTGGAGGCAAATCGAGGAGCTAGGGCAGCGCTACACACGGACCCAGGCTCCGGCCCAGCGTAGCCCCCTGCCAACGCGCATCGTCGGCTGCAGTCTGCTCGTCCTCGGCACCGGCATGTCGCTGCTGATTCCCCTGAACCCGAACCGCTGGTCGACCATCGCGTTGTTTTCCGGCGCAGTGGCCGCAATCGGCTTGCTTGTCCTTTGCCACTCAAACCAATCGAAACCTCCACACTCATGATTGAAGAACCTCCCACCGATTCAAGGCAGCTCCGCACCGAAGAAATCGCCAGTGACCTCGTGGTCGTCGGCGGTGGCTTGGCCGGCACCTGCGCGGCGATCGCCGCCGCGCGACAGGGACTTGAGGTCACACTGGTGCAGGACCGCCCCGTCCTGGGCGGAAATGCCTCGAGCGAGGTTCGGCTCTGGATTCTCGGCGCGACTTCCCATATGGGAAACAACAACCGCTGGTCCCGCGAGGGCGGGATCATAAACGAGATCCTCGAGGAGAACCTCTACCGCAATCGCCAGGGACATCCGCTCATCCTCGACACCATCCTCCTCGAGAAGGTCGTCGAGGCACCCCGCATCCGGCTGCTGCTCAACACAGCGGCCTACGAAGTGGAAAAACACGACGACGAAATCGGGGCGGTCACGGCGTTCTGCCCGCAGAACTCCACCCGCTACTCGCTCCGTGCTCCGCTTTTCTGCGACGCGTCGGGTGACGGCATTCTCGGATTTCTCAGCGGCGCGGCCTTCCGTATGGGGGCCGAGTCTGCCGAGGAGTTCGGAGAGGGCTTCGCCCCCGACGAAAGCTACGGCAGCCTGCTAGGGCACTCACTCTATTTCTACACCAAGGATCTCGACACTCCGGTTCGGTTCACCGCGCCGAGTTGGGCAGTCAAGGATGTCCGAAACATCACACGCACCCGGAAATTCAATGCAAACATGCAGGGATGCAACTTCTGGTGGATCGAATACGGCGGACGTCTGGATACCGTGCACGACACAGAGGACATCAAATGGGAATTGTGGAAGGTGGTATACGGAATCTGGAACCATATCAAAAACTCGGGCGACTACCCCGAGGCCGAGACGATGGCCCTCGAATGGGTCGGCCACATCCCCGGCAAGCGCGAAAGTCGGCGCTTCGAGGGCGACTACCTGCTGCGCCAGCAAGACGTCGTCGGGCAACGAACGTTCGCTGACACCGTCGCGCACGGCGGCTGGGCCCTCGACCTGCACCCGGCCGACGGCGTCCATTCCGAGCTGCCCGGCTGCACCCAGTGGCACGCCAAGGGAGTCTATGGGATTCCATGGCGCTGCTACTACAGTCGTAATATACCGAACCTTCTCCTTGCCGGCCGGATCATCAGCGCGACCCATGTCGCCTTCGGATCTACCAGGGTGATGGCCACCTGCGCCGTCGGCGGACAGGCGGTCGGGACTGCAGCCGCCATCTGCCTCAAAAACGACTGCCGCCCCCGGAGCCTTGCGAAGGGCCCGCACCTCGAGGAGCTGCGTCGCCAACTCGACCGCGACGGACAATTCCTTCCCGACCCGCCTGTATCCGACCCCGACGACGTGGCGGCCGCCGCCACGGCCACCGCCAGCAGCCGGCTGAGGCTTGGCGAAATCACCGCAAACCGGGCCTGGCTTCCTTTGGACCACGGTTGGGCGATGCTGGTTCCCCTCGCTGCAGGTCCCTGCCCGCGGTTCGGCTTCCAGATCTTCGGGGACCAGCCCGGTGTCCTTAGGGCGGAGCTTCGCCGCGCCGCGAAGCCGGGTAATTTCACGCCCGATGAACTGCTCGAGGCTCTGGAGTTGGTGATCCCGGAGGGGGAATCCAAGGTCGAAATCCACTTCCGGAAGGCGATCGAAACAGAGGCTTACCACTTCGTGAAACTCCACGAAAATCCGGCCCTGCGCGTGCGGGTCAGCGAGGACCGCCTCACCGGCATCCTCGCCGTGACCAACGCCTACAACAAGGCGGTCGCCACCTCGAGCCTTCAGGCTCCGCCGCCGGAATCCGGCATCGACTCGTTCGAATTCTGGCTACCCAAACGTCGCCCGGAAGGCCGCAATCTCGCGATGACGATCGATCCGCCGCTGGACGTCTTCTCGCCTGCAAATGTGTTGCACGGCCCGGCCCGGCCCACACACAGCGTGAATGCCTGGGTCGCCGATCCTTCCGATCGAGCGCCCGAACTCACCCTCCAATGGCCGGGACCGGTCCGCATCGGCCGCGTCATCCTCGAGTTCGATCCGGACTGGGATCATCCGATGGAAAGCGTCCTGATGACCCACCCCGAGGAAGTGGTCCCCTTCATGGTCCGAGATTTTGATCTGCTCGACGGCCGGGGCGAGGTGATCGCCTCGATCCGCGACCATCGCGGCGCGCGGCGCGAAATTGTCCTCGAAGAGGCAGTGGCCAGCGACCGGATCACCTTGCGCATCCTGGCAACCTACGGGGCCCCCGCCGCAGTCTTCCGCGTGCGCGTTTACGACCGATGAAATCATCACCCAAGCCTCACTTCGATGGCATGGCCTCGTTCTTGGCCAACAACTGGAACCTCGCCACAAAGCGCCTGATTCATGGGCCGGCGGTTACCATAAGAACCAGTGCTTCCCAGTTCGGCCCCTGGTCCGCAGTGCCCGGTTCGCATGGATCTTACACCATCCGGAGCACCGCCATCGCCAACCGGTTGAGTGCTGGCTATTCCGGGACACCACGGACTCAGCAGTTCCTGGTATGGAATGCCCCACATGGTGTTCGTGACTGCCCGCGATGGAGACGGGGTTTCACTTCAAGCTTCCGGCTTCACGGTTCCATCCGCACCCGACATCCGCAAACTGGACATCAAGCTCTAACTGGTCCGGCGACTCGATGCCCCCCTTCGAGTGGGCGCAGCAGTCGGGCTTCTTCGAAGGACGCAAACTCCCGATCTTCGAGGCCTATGTCTTGATCCGCCGGGATATGGTTCAGCTGTTCGCAGTGAAGTCTCTCAACTTTCCCACGTCGAGGTGTCGGATTGAATCCGCGGTCGATCGCATCACGTCCACTCCGAATCGTCGGTTCCCGACCTTCACGGGATCAGGATTCCCATCTGCTGCCGATTCCAGCGATTTCATCGCGCCCTGCCAGCTCTATGGTCCCGTAGCACGATCGACGCGCCAAAACCGCGAAGCTTGGCCCGACGCACAATCGAAGATCACCGGGCCGTTGTCGATCGTTCCAACCGAGTCGAGCCACCACCAGTGGATCAAGTCGGTGCTGTCATGAAGTTGGACCGTCGTGCCTGGTCCACCGTGGGCGATGAGGCGCCAAGAGCCTGCGCCGGGGCCTTGAACCAGCCGGATGGCTTGGCTGAGCTGTGGCTCGAACAACGGAGCCGTGCCAGCAGGCGGGGAAAGCGGCGGGAGCGGAACTGCGGACATGAGACCGGATTTCAGCCACTCTGCGACATTGAAGCCTGCGGCGGCGGGAAGCCGGATGACCCCGCGCGAGTCGAGACCGGTGAATGAAATTTCCCCCTCGCCCGGCAGGTTCTCGGCCAACATCCATTCCTGATGATCCTGCGAAAAGCACAGCGGATACGCGAGCCGGCTCGTATAGAGCCAACCTAGCCCCTCGATCCATCCCCAGAGGGCATCGGAGTCTTCCCAACCGAAGTAAATCCAGCCCAACTCAGCGTGGTAGCACCAAGGGTGCGAGGACGGGGCGATGGCGCCAAACCAAGTCCAAAGATAGTGCTCATCGAGCGGGCTGCCGTTCAAACGCTGGCTGGATTCCGGTTCGGTGAGCTGGACGGAGGTGGCGGCGCTTGCATCCTCGGTGAATCCCAGCATGTCGCCGTTGAGGACCAGATAACTTCCATTTGCCTCGTTCTTGAGCAGGATGCCGGCACCCCCATCGATCCACCGGAAGGTCTGGTTTCCTGAAGTCCCCGGCGGCCGGAGCACGAGTTGATAGCCGGCGGCGCGCGCACGGGTCCGGAGCCGCGGGCCCTGAAGGCCACTCACTCCGTTGTCCTCGCGGGAGGCCAGCCAGAAGAAACTCCTCCCGTTGTTCTCGCGGTCGGAGCGGAGCAGCAGATCGAGCATGCCATCGCCAGCGAGCGCCGTCTGCACAGCAGCCGAAAAGGCGAAGTTCCCGGCAAAGACCAGATCCTGCGCCGGGTTCACGCTGGCGGGGTTGGCGACTATCGAAGCCAGCGGAGCGGACTCGACAGCGCCGCCCGCTGAGGACCAGGCATCGGGCCCCGCCATGGTCCAGGTGAGTCCGGCGAAGTTGTAGGGCTGGTTGACGCGGAAGACCTCAAGCGTGTGGGAGGCACTTTGCGTGGTGCTGTCCCGTATCCTCACGTCCAGAGCGAGTTCCACCTCGTCGGGAGCGAAACCCGCAGGCAATCCGGAGAGGTCGAAACGCATCAGCGAACGGAAGCTGGTGGTGGCATCGATCGAGCCCGCCGCGAGATCCGAGTCGATTGCCTGGGGCTCGTTGCTGGAGCGGATCCGGATATCCTCGACGATCGGGATATCGATCCACTCAGCGCGCGGATCGACGCGCGCGAGCGCCTCGCCGCTGGCGGCGTGAACGATCCGCACCAAGCCATCCGGGCCACTGATGACTTCCCAGCGGGCGGCGGCACCAGTGGCACCGGTCGGCACGGCTTTCACGCTGCCATCGGTGGCGGCAAGCATCTTCCCTTCGTTGCCCAGGGTGAGCTGCGAGGTGGTCGTTTCAGTCAGCGTCCACGCCGCGCCGGGCTCGAAAGACAACGCAACTCCCGTCGCTACCGGACTGACGAGAAGCCCGCTTTCCAGATGGCGCAGGATCGTTCCACCGCCATCCAAGGGATCGAGCGCGAAGAGCTCCGTGGCGGCATCCATCACGACTTCGGCACCGGCCGCAAACGCGCTGCGATAGTCGAGCACGAGCCGCGGCGCGACCTCCTCCGGCTGCTCCGAGGAATTAAAATACGCCTCGCTACGATCCGTGGAGCTTTCCTGCTTCGAGCGGACCAACAGATCCAGCGAACCACCCGATGTGATGGCGCTATTCACCGCCGAGCGGAAAGCCCGCTGATCCGGAAACACGAGAACCTGCCCTTCGCTCGCGGTCGAGGGGTTGTAGGGAACCGTGACCAGCGGCGCGGGCCCGACATCGCCTCCGGGCGATGTCCATGGATTGCCGGTTGCCGCGGACAACCAGGTGGCCTCACCGTTCACGAAGGCCCGGGTGAGTTGATCAACGGCCAACTCCTGGGCCAGGTTCGCGGGCTTTCCGGCATGGTTCGCACCGCGGGTCAGTTTCAGCTCGGCCGCGTCCGGCCCCTCCGGAAGTCCTCTTAGGTCGAAACGCAGCAGCGAGCGCACGGCTTGGGATCCGCCGAGCGGACCCACCCGCAGGGCCCAGTTCGCCGGAAGCGAAGTCGAGGGCGTGGTGCTCTCAATGCGTTGATCCGCCGTGGCGAAAACCTCCCGTTTCGCCAAAACGCCATCGGGGGACCGAACTGTTAGATAATTCCCACCGAAGGCATCCTGAATGGTGAACACTCCCGCGCTGACCTCGGCAAGCTGCCATTTCCGTGCATCGCCATTGAGAACGGGAGTGGCACCGGTTCCGGCCACATACGCGCCTGCGGGTGAAGCGATGGGGACACGTTTGGGCGATAACACGCCTCCGCGATCTAACAGTCTTCGGCCGGGAATCCGCGCGGCGGTCGAGCCGGGGATGACGCGCCGGGTAGCGGTCGAGTCACCGAGTCGCAGGCCGCTCTCCGCGTTCTTGACCAGAACGCTCGGACCGTAGCTCACCACGCTGCCATCCGTGCGGGTGGCTTGGAGTTCAAAGAGAACCGATTGGTCGCCGGCTCCCAACGGCACGGTGAACTCCCACGGGAAGGCCGCATCCGTCGCCTCGCCGAGGCGACCGTCGATCTCGTAACGCAAGCGCAGCGAACGGAAATCCCTCTTGCTGTCCTTGAGATAAAAATAGAACGAACGATATCCGGACCCGAAGTTGAGCATCAACGCTCTGGCGGCCGGAGCGGTCCATTCGAGGTGGCCTTCGAGCCAGGCATCCGCCGCCGACAGGTCGGCAAACCCTTCCTGAAATGCGGGCGTGACTGCGGTGCTGTCGATGACCACCGCCGCGATCCCTTTTGCCGGAACGGTCAGGGAGAAAGCGCCATTGACCACCTGGATGGGAGCAACGGGCTGGTTGTCGATCCACACCCGCGCGTTGCGGGTGACGCCGGCCAGTTCACGAAGCAGGTTCGTGTCGAGGCTCACCGTTGCGGCTTCCTCCGCAAAGTTCTGGTTGGTGAAGGCGAGGCAGAGCGTGTCGGTGCCGCGGGCGGCGATGTAGTTCAGCTCGGTGGTGGAAATGTCGGCCAGCCCGCGGGGCATCCACAATCGCACCGGCTCCTCGCCGTGGAAATTCCCGGGGCGCATCCCGTAAAAGCTGCTCTGCAGATAGGCATATCCTTCGATGAACTCCCGTTCGAAGGAGATCGCCCCGTTGGAACGGGTCTCCGCATCAGCGACCAAGTAGTCGAGAGCGACCGACATCAGCGGCCAAATGTGGTTGAAGTGAAACGAATTGTAACTCAGCTCGTTGAACGGCCGCAGCGGGTAGCCCGGCTTTTCATAGACCGTGGTCCGCGCGGTGTTCATGTGGTAGCCAGGGAAATTCATCCAACGGCCGACGATGGCGCTGCGGGCGATATCGCGCAGGAAATCGTCATTTTTGAGCCATGCGAGGCGCAGGAACCACGGCGCGTAGTTGGCCATGAAGATCGCGCGGTGGCCGGTGCTGGTGCCGGAGGACTCGCAAGTCAGGCCCTGGGCGGAGACCCGCCAAGCCGGCACCGATTCCTCCGGGACGCTGATAGGTCCGACCGTCCGATTTGCCAGATACGAGTAAACCGGTGCCACGCCTCCCTGGTTGACTGTGACGCTGGCTTCGGGGATCTGCGGCGCGAACCAGCAATACATGGCGAAAAAGCGTGCTGCTTTCCACGCTGCATCCAGGAAGCGTTGCTCGTTCGTTGCATCAAATAGCAACAGGAGATCGATAAAGCGCGGGGCATATCCCGTCCAGAAGTAGAGTGAGGCATCCCGGTCGTTGAAGTCCTCCGGAAGGTTGTTGATGCGGCGGGCGATGTAGGCGTCAGCATCCTCGATGGCGGTTTGCAGGAAGGACGGGTCACCCGAGGCGCGGTATAGTTGGAGGGCGTTCTGCCATGTCGCTCCCGGCTCGGCCACAGACAGGTTTCGGACCCGGCTGCCGCCGTATTCGGCCTCGGCAAGTTCAAGCATCTCCGCGGCCGCACCGTTGCTGATCCGGTTCAGCGCCACCAACTCCGAGATCGGCGCCACCGGCCCCTCAAGCGTGTAGGAAGGGTTCTGGATCCCCTGCGACTCGTCGGTGGTGAAGAGAAACTTTTTCCTTGAGAGCATGTACTCGATGTAGGGATAGGCCCGTCGCTGCCAGATCTCCCGGTCGTCGGTGGTGAGCGCCATCTCCAGCGGGCTGAGAGAGGATACGTTTTTCACTGTGCCCGGCGCGTCGGTTGCATAGCTGCAGCCTTTTTCGTCCTCGAGGAATTGGCTGTAGCTCGACATTCCATAGGCCAGCATGTTGTCGAGCGCACGGTTGAGCGAGCCGATCTGGTTGTGCCTTACATCTTGGAAACCGTAGATGTTGCGAGCAATCCGTTCGAAGGCGATGGTCGTGTCGCCTGACGTGACGAAGGGGCACATCCGGAAAGTGAAGGATTGGCCGGCCGCCAACCTAGAACCCACACCACCGAGGATTGGCGCGGCAAGGATCGGTTGCGCCTCGCCTGCCGCATTGCGCACCGCCACGCCGAAGCGCGAGTTCTCAAACAGCGGCAGCGGCATGAAGGGGAATTCCCCGGGATGCGCGACCACTCCGACCGTGCTGCCCGCCTCCGTCACTAGCGTGGAGGGCACCGGACAGTGATAAGCGGCGGTGAGATAACTGGTGACGGGGAAACGCCGCCCCTGCCAGATGAGTGGCTGCCATACCTGCTCGGCTGCTTCGAATGAACTCGCCGGAGCCCCCATATAAGCCACCGAGAACCACGCCGTGCCGGTGGATTCGAGCGTCGTCGTGATCGTTGGCACGCCGGTTTCAGCATCGAATCCGATCCGAGCCGAGAAATTGAAAGTCGGATCAGCGGCGAACTGGTATCGAATGCCGTCCGCCTCGATCGTGTCGCTTGCCGGGCGGATTTCCTTGGAAGCCGCCGCATTGAAGAGATTGGCGGTGCGGCTGCCGGGGTCGGTGACGATATCCGGATCGAAGCCATCGCCCCAATCCGGGTTGTCGCCCCCGCCGATGCCGCTGCTCGGGTCGGGCACCGAGGCAACCCACGAGGTCGCCCCATTGTAGTTCACGTTGGCGACCTTGGTTTTCGCCGGTTTGGGATCTTTGGTGGCCAAAAAAACGCGGAAGGTCATGCCAAAATCAGCCGAGGCACCGTCCGGACCTGTCAGCCGGACGGCTTCAGCGCCGAGCCGGTCGATGACCCATGAACCGTTGGCCAACTGCTGGCCGCCGGCCGGAGCCGCCCATACCAAGCATGCGCTGAGGGCAGCCACGGCACCTGCCGCCCCGTTCCTCAGTGCGGTCTCGATGCGAAGTGGCTGCTTCATTGGGATGCGTATGCAGGAATTCAGGCGTGTGGTGCGAATGCAGGCCAACAAGATGGGTTAATGTTGTAATAGAAATGAGCAAACCAGAAACGGGGGGGCAGCGTGGTTCACCAGAGCAAGTTGGCACCGCCCCTATAGCGGACCTTCATGTCCTTGCCCGTTTTCCACTCGATGTGGCCATCCAGATAGCCGATGTGCACTCCGATTGGCTCATTGTCTGACGACATGAAATTGCCGACGATCTGGCCTTGATACACCCGGCAAAGGTCTATCCAGAGAATAGGGTAGGCCACCTCGTCGGTCGTCCTTTTCGCCACCCAGCGGATCGTTGCCGGCCCGCGGCCCGTGGTTGAGGACACCTGATCCTTGATACGTTCCCAATTGTCGGGATACTCAAAAGTACCGTCAACCCAGCCAGACGCTTCGGCGTTCGGACTGTCATCGACCATGCAGGCGTATCCGAAAACGGTATCACCGGCATTGAAATCCCAGAGATCCCGATTTTGACAATGGTCCCATCCATCCGGCTTCCAACAATTGTTGTAATCGGAGTATGCGTTCTTCTTGGTGATTCCGTATTTGTCCCGAAAGCTTCGGGTGAAGCGGTAGGGAAGGTTGGCATCCGAATGGATTCCGAGAAATCGACCGTTGTTGTCGCCGGCAGACGCCATGGTCGCAGCAGAGAGGTTTCGGATGTTATTGACCGAAGTTGCCTTGTTCGCCATGAGCTTGAGTCGGCCGAATCCCAGAAATGCCAAAGTGGCCAGAACAACGATGATGCTTATCGTCACCAAAAGCTCGACAAGGGTGAATCCCTGCGGGCGGCTGTACGATCGGTTTCTTGCGGAAATGTCTGATGATGTTTCCATGAATAATATCGAGTGATGGGAGTTCGGGGTTGGTGAACCCGTGGTCGATAAGTCAAAGGGTTTCTACCGCCGAGCTGAAATCATTTCCGGCAGCGCGAAGCGGATGTATTTCAAATGATGCATTGATGAATCGCCGACCGGGGCAAAGCTGCGCGCCGGGGCGCCCCGGGGCCGAGCCAT
>JBMTCD010000001.1:0-56968 GCA_049430545.1 Luteolibacter sp. | reverse complement strand
TTCGCCGGGCGTTCCGGCATATGAGCGCTCGATCCGCGAGTTCCGTGGAGCGGTGCCGCACCCGCCGCCGCGGCTGTCCTGAAATCCGCGACTCCCGTCCCGCATCGGGATGGCTCCCTGCTGCCCCGGGCCTTGCCTGCGGCCCATGATGGAGTTTTCCGGCGCCGCTGCATGGCACCGGCGGGACGCGTCGCCCGCATTTGCCGTGCGGCGGAACGCCTCCATTCCCCGTGCGGGAACCGATGTGGCTCCGACCGTCCATTCCGGCGACGCATGCTCCGACTCCGCGTTTCAACACCGCATCACCATGCCTTCATCCCGCGTCCACCGGGCGTTCACACTGCCCGAGCTTCTCGTTTCCATTGTCATCATCCTGGTTCTCGTCTCCCTCGCCTGGTCCGTGGGACGCAACCTTCACGCCCGCAGCCATGCGGTGAACTGCGCGTCGAACCTGCGCCAGATCGGCATGGCGGCGATGATGTATGCGGGTGACAACCAGATGACCCTGCCCGTCACCTCCCACCAGCGCCGCCAGGGGGGCAAGTCGTGGACGCTCACGCTCCAGCCCTACGCCTCCGGCACGATCACATTCAAGTGCCCGAAGGATCCCGACGAACAACGCCCCTACACCTATCTGATCAACGATTTCCTGACGCCGAATCCGGCGGGTGCCCCGGATCTGGATTTCTCGCGCCTGGCGAAGATCGAGCGGCCGGCCGAAACCATCCTGTTCGCCGAGGCGTCTCCGGCCTACCGGAACAGCGATCATTTCCACTTCGCGGGATACCGCGACGGCGTGATGCCGCCCGCCGCTTTCGAAAGCCAGGTGGCCACGCAAGCCCATGCGCAAAGCTCCAACTACCTTTTTGCCGACGGTCACGTCGAAAGCCTCCGTCGCAGCGAGGCGCTCTCGCGTCTTGCCGCTCCCGGCGGGCGCTTCATCCAACCCGCTCCAACACCGAACCCCTGAAACATATATATGAAAATCCAACTTCTGCTTTCACTGGCCATGGCGATCCCGGCGGTGGCGCACCAACACTTCGCCGCAGGCATCATCGATGCCAACTCCAACGGCCTGCCAGACGCCGGTGAAGCGCTTTGTTTCGCCGACGGCGATCCGGAAACCAAGGCCTTCCGCCTGCTCGCGAGGCCGGTCGGCCAGCGCTGCGGCGGCCACTACATGCTCGACGAAACCCCACGGACCTTGTTTCCCGCAGACGCCTTCTCGATCATTGTCCAGTCCGACGGGCAGTATGAACTTGCGGGCGACCAACACCCCGCGACCGGCTCGTGGATCTGGGCGGAGATCGTCAGCGTGAGCGGACCGCCCGGCTCGCGCTTCGGGTTCTGGGAAACCGCCTCCTCCACCCCCACCCACCTGCTGCCCGCCAATGAAGCGGTGACGGATGTGGCCTTCGTGCTCAGCGAGGGAATCGATGATCCCGACGAGGATCCGCTCGGGCACATCCACGGCCGGGCATGGACCGCCGACAAGCCGGGCGACTACATCGTCGGCATACGCTTGGTGGACCGCAGCACCAGCGGTCCCGGCGGCGGACCATGGCACCAGCCGAGCCGCATCTATCATTTCCGCTTCACGGCAGGCCCTTCGTTCCAGCCGCGGATCGTCCGGACGGAAAACTCGGCCACGCTCACCTGGCCGAGCCGCATGGGGATCTGGGCCGGCGGCGGCCAAAGCGGCGTCGTGTTCCGAGTCCTTCGCTCCAACCGGCCCGACGGTGGCTGGCAATCCGTCGGATCGGTCACCGGCACAACGGCCGACACCGTCTCCTTCGTCGATCCCTCGCCTCCCGCGGGCAGCGCCTTCTATCGGCTCGCCCATGACTGGGCCACGCCCTGACTCCTCTCCCTTGGAAAACAACACAAACATATCTGACAAACCATGAACACCACCACCATCCCGCTGTTGCTCGCCGCCACCCTCGGTTGCGCGTCGGCACACGTCAGCTACACCAACCGCGACCTGGGAACCTTCAGCCCGGGAAATGAAACCAAGAGCGCCACGAAGTCCGGAACCATCTCCAGCACCTTCGGCTGGGCCTATTCGACGGACGACGACCTCGGCGACAGCCACCGCAACCGGGCCTTCCGCTTCATGCTGCTCAATCCCGGAGAAGTGGTGATTTCCGTCCAACGCACCGGCGCGGGCAACATCCTGCTGCCCGCGCTCTCCGTTTACTCCGGACTCACCCATCTGCCCCCCGAAGCGCTGGCTCACGACAGCAGCGCGCTGTCACTGACCTATCTGGCCTCGCTCGGCGGCACGCAGCCGAAGCAGGGAGCGTTCAACGCGCTGGGCGACTGGAGCATCGGCAACGACGACATATATAATATTCCAGGAGATTCCGACAGTGGCGTCGCCGTTCCCGCCAGCCTGCGGTCGCTGGTCTATCAGGGCAACGCCGCCGACGGCACGAGCGCGAATTTCGGCAGCGCCGCCGGGATCAACGGCGACGGACTCGCCGATAGTTTCGTCACCGGCAGCTTCAATCTTCCTGCGGGTGATTTCACCATCATGGTCGGTGGCGCCGAATACCTCACCACCCCGTCACCCTACACAAGTTATGCGGCGGATGTGACACTCTCGGTGATCCCCGAACCCTCGGCGGCATTGCTGGGCGCGCTTGGCGCGGTCGCGCTGCTGCGTCGCAGGCGTTGAGTATCGGGAAGATTTCCCCTTCCGGCGATCCGTCGGCACGGCCTTGCGCGTGTCGGCGGATTGTCTTTCGGGACCGGACTGTTCGCGCCGGGGATTGGCTGTTGGAATGCTCAGGACCCGAGCCGGTCCACGCCCGCGTCGTAGTCCCATTGCTTGTCGAGAACGGGAGCGAGGATCTTGCGGACTTCGGCGACGAGTGCAGCGTCACAGGGCTCGCCATACCAGGAGAGGTTGCGTTCGAGCGAGGCAGTGCGGGCGGTGCTGAACATGGTGGTGTGGAACGGCGTGTCCTGGCAGGCGAACTGGAAGGCGAGCTTGGCGATGGAGGTGCCTTGTCTTTCACAGAACGCGGCGGCTTGGGCGAAGAGGGTGCGCTCCTCGGCGGTGGCCGGGTGCCAATCGGCGACCTTGCCGCCTGTTAGAACGCCGCTGGCGAAGGGCGAGGCGTTGATCATGCCGATGTTTTTCACGCGGCACGGTTCGACGAGTTCGGTGCCGCGGGTGTCGTTGAGGCAGTAGTGGTTGTGGGTCAGGATGGCGTCCACCGGAGCCTCGGCGATGACGCGCTGCCAGAGGTCGAGTGGATAGATGCCCGCACCGACCGCGCCGATGCGGCCTTCCTCCTTCAGTTTGACCAGAGTGGGAAAACCTTCGGAAAAGGCCCACTCGGTCTTGCTGCGGTGTTGGTATTCGAAATCGTGGAGATGGACGATGTCCACGTAATCCACGCCGAGGCGGGCCATGCTTTCGTCGAGGCACTTGCGGATGCGGGCTTCGGAGTAATCGAGTTGATCCGCTCCGTAGGCACCGGGCTGGGTGTATTTGCCAGCCTTGGTGGAAAAATAATAGCGGTCGCGGGCGATGCCTTTGAGCGCCTTGCCGAGCACGGTTTCCGCCACGGTGCCGCCATAGGCGGGGGCGACGTCGAAGTAGTTGATGCCGGCGTCGAGCGCGGCGTGCACGGCGCGGATGCCATCGGCCTCGTCGATGTCGTGGAACACCCCGCCGAGGGCGGAGGCACCGAAGCTGAGGCGGGAGACCTTGAAGTGGGTTTTGCCGAGGGTGGTGCAGTCCATGGTGGTGGGTTGTCTTGATGATCCGACCGGTCCGTCAGATCCGGCTGATCTGCATTTTCAGAACTTCATTGCCCGATCCCGCCGCCTCGATCGCTTCTGTTAGTTTCTCGAAAGGCATGATCTTGGTGATCAGCGGGCGCGGGTCGATGCGGCCGGAGGTGACCATTTCGATGACGCGCTCGAAGACATTGGCGAAACGCCAGGAGCCGACGTATTGCAGTTCTTTGGTGAGCAGCGCATTCACCGGCACGGCGGTGCCGTCGGGCAGGGTGCCGACCTGCACCACCGTGGCACCGGGGGCGGCAAGGCGGATCGCCTGGTCGAGCGCCGGGGCGACGCCGGCCGCCTCGAAGACGACCTCGAAGCCGCCGGGCGAGAGTTTCGCGGCGTCATCGGCCACCGACGGGCTGGCGGGATCGAGGGTGGCGGATGCGCCGTGGTTGGCGGCGAATTCGCGGGCAAAGGGTTTGATGTCGGAGACGACCACCTTGCTGGCACCGAAGGCGGCGGCGGTGAGCAGGATCATCTGGCCGATGGTGCCGCCGCCGGTGATGAGCACGGATTTTCCGCCGACCCCGTCGCTGCGCATCACGGCGTGCATGGCCACGCTCATCGGTTCAAGCAAGGCACCCCATGCGTATTCGAAGCCCTCGGGCAGCGGCCAGCAATTGCGGGCGGGGGCGGTGACGTATTCGGCGTAGCAGCCGTCGCGCGGCGGGACCACGCTGGCGGTGCCGTAATAAAGCATTTTCGGGCACAGGTTATAGCGGCCCTGGCGGCACTGCTTGCAGCGGCCGCAGGCACGCGACGGATCGACGGCCACCCGC
Source organism: Luteolibacter sp. (assembly GCA_049430545.1). Classification (GTDB taxonomy): domain Bacteria; phylum Verrucomicrobiota; class Verrucomicrobiia; order Verrucomicrobiales; family Akkermansiaceae; genus Luteolibacter. The sequence continues at coordinate 52,385 of JBMTCD010000001.1, read as the reverse complement.
GTGCCGATGGCCGGGCCCTCGACGCCCTCGCCGTGGGCGACCACTTCGCCGGAAAACTCGTGACCGAGAATGAACGGACGGGTGGGAATGAAATTCCCGCATCTCCCATGGGCGTAGTAGTGGAGATCACTGCCGCAGATGCCGGCGGCGCGGACGGCGACGAGCACCTCGCCGGGGCCGGGCACGGGCTTGGGCACCTCTTCGGGGCGGATATCCTTCGCGCCGTGGAGGACGAAGGCTTTCATTATGGTGGCGGTGTCTGCGGCCATGGATTCCCGCGCCCAGCGTAGGAGTGCCGCTGCCGGAGATCAACGATTGCTTTCCGGCTCAGCTTCCGTTGCGGGAGACCACAAACCACTGATGCCCCATGGGACTGCGAACCATCGGCAAATGGCGTGGCTGGCGTTCCGTTCCAAGCGGCGGAGGAACGGCCGGCGGGCATCCCCGGCACAGGCAGGCCAGCGATCCCGTGCCGCCACCCGCTTTTTCCCAAGATCCACCAATCCTTGACGGCCACGGCACCCATTCCCGAACCTGCCGCGCCGTGCCGCCTGAACCGCAAGCCGCCGATTTCCTCCACTCCGCAGTGTGGAGGAACCGCTTCGAGGACGAGGTGCTCGCCGCCGCGCGGGCCTTCGTTTCCAAAGTGCGCGAGCCGCGACTTGAGGAAACCGCCCGCGGCTCCTTCGGTCTCACCGCCAACGTCGCGGGCGAGGACACCGAGGTCGTTTTCTGGTCGGCCGGCGGCGCGTGGGACTTCGAAACCTCCTGCTCGTGCGAGGTCGGAAACTTCTGCCATCACGCCGCCGCGCTGCTGATCAAGGCGGAAAAGGAACGCGACCCCGCGCGGCTGGCGGGAAACAGCGTCAAGGCCGCCGTCGCCGCCGAGTTGAAACAAGAGCCCGCGCCCGCGCCGGTCCCGAACCTGCCGCGCGTCTCCGCCGAGCCGGTTTTCGAACTCCATATCGTGCGCGAACCGGTCGACCGCGCGTCGAAACTGCTGCTCCAATCGCTCGGCCAGCCGGATGTGGACCGCTGGATCTTCGCCGAGGCCACCGTGAACTACGACGGCCATCGTGGCCCGCTCCGCGGCTCGATGCCGGGGTGGACCAGCGAGCTGGTCCTGCCCGATGGCCGCCGCGCCGTCCTCGAACACTCCGCCGCCGCGGAAAACACCGCCGCGCGACAGCTTTCCGAAACCGGCCTCTCGTCCCTCCAGTCGAACTCCGCCTGGCGCTTCCTGCTCAACTTGAAATCGCGGGAAAACCAACACGCCGCCTCGCGCGACCGCTGGTTTCCCGATCCCTCGCGCATCGATACCGACCACTTCTGGCACCAGTTCCGCGGCGAAATGGTCGAGCGCCTCGAAGCCCTCGGCTGGAGCATCACCATCGACGACAACGTCGGCCACCGCGTCTTCGATGCCGGTCCGGATCGCTGGGACAGCTCTCTAACCGCCTCGGGCGGCGGTTGGTTCAGCCTGTCGGTCGGCTTCGATGTCGGCGGCGAGCGCCACGACCTGCTGCCGATCCTCGCCCGTTTGTTGGAGGGCGATTTCCTGGAGGAAACCCTGCATTGCCCGGACACCGCCTTCGTCTACGCGCCGCTGCCGAATGGCGACGCGCTCAAGCTCCCGGCCGGCCGCGTGCGCCGCATCCTCCACCACCTCGCCGCACTGATTGATCCGAAGTTTCCCGGCAAAACCAAGCTCCACGCGCTCGACGCCGTTTCGCTCGCCGGCCTGGGCATCGAGCCGCCGCCGGAACTCTCCGAGCTGTCATCGAAGCTGCGCGACTTCCACGGCATCGAGGCCGTCGCCACGCCTGCCGGGCTCAACGCCACGCTGCGCGACTATCAGCTCGCCGGTTTCCGCTGGATGCAGTTCCTCGCCCGCCATGGGCTGCACGGCGTCCTCGCCGATGACATGGGCCTTGGCAAAACGCTGCAAACCCTCACCCACATTCTAACCGAAAAACAATCCGGCCACGCCCGGGGCAAGCCGGCGCTGGTCGTCTCCCCCACCTCGGTCGTGCCCAACTGGCTGGCCGAAGCGAGGAAATTCACGCCCGACCTCCGCGTGCTCGTGCTCAACGGTCCCGAGCGCCGCAAATATTTCCGCTCGATCCCGCACGCCGACCTCGTCCTCACCTCCTACGCGCTGCTCCACCGCGATATCGAGAAACTCCGCTCTTATCCCTTCCACCTCGTCGTGCTCGACGAAGCACAGAACATCAAGAACCCGCATGCCAAGGTCGCGCAGGCCGCCTGCAAGCTCGAGGCACGCCACCGCCTCTGCCTCTCCGGCACACCGGTCGAGAACCACCTCGGCGAACTCTGGAGCCTGATGAAATTCCTCATCCCCGGCTTCCTCGGCAGCGAGGAGCAGTTTTCCAACAACTTCCGCAAGCCCATCGAAAACCACGCCGACCCCGAGCGCAACGAAGCGCTCAAGCAACGCCTCGCCCCGCTCATCCTCCGCCGCACCAAGGATCAGGTGGCCAGGGAACTGCCGCCGAAGACCGAACTCGTCCACCTCATCGAGCTGCACACCGCGCAGAAGGATCTCTACGAAACCGTCAGGGCCACCATGAACAAACGCGTCCGCGAGGCCATCGCCGCACGCGGCATGGACCAGTTCCAGATGGTCTTCCTCGATGCCCTGCTCAAGCTCCGCCAGATCTGCTGCGATCCGCGGCTGCTGCCCGACGAGTTCGCCAACACCATCCACGAATCCGCGAAACTCGACTTTCTAACAGAGTTGCTCGCCGTGCTCATCGAGGAAGGCCGCCGCATCCTCGTCTTCTCCCAGTTCACCACCATGCTCGCGCTCATCGAGGCTCATCTGGTGAAACAACAAATCCCTTATCTGAAACTGACAGGTTCCTCCAAGGACCGCGGCAAGCTCGTCGAGGATTTCCAAACCGGAAAAATCCCGCTCTTCCTCATCTCGCTGAAGGCCGGCGGCACCGGCCTCAATCTGACCGCCGCCGACACGGTGATCCACTACGACCCGTGGTGGAACCCCGCCGCCGAGGCCCAGGCCACCGACCGCGCCTACCGCATCGGCCAGAAAAACCCGGTCTTCGTCCACAAGCTCCTCTGCCAGGACACCGTCGAGCAACGCATCCACCAGATGCAGCAGCAAAAAGCCCAGCTCGCCGCCGGTTTGCTCGCGGATGCGGACCTTGCCCAAAAACTCAGCCCGGAGATGGTGCGCAGCTTGTTGGAGTAGCGCGCATTCGCCACCGGCATCCCGCCCCGGTCAGGCCGGCATCAGATAGCCCAGCAGACACGCCAGCTGGTCGCGGGTTTTGGCGCGAGGAACGATGGCGTCGATCAGGCCGTGCTCGAGCATGAACTCGGCGGTCTGGAAGCCGGGCGGGAGATTCTGGTGGGTGGTTTCCTTCACCACACGCGGGCCGGCAAAGCCGATCATGCACTTGGGCTCGGCGAGATTGATGTCGCCGATGGTCGCGAACGAGGCGGTCACGCCGCCGGTGGTCGGGTGCGTCATCAGCGAAATGTAAGGCAGCTTCGCCTCGGACAGACGGGCGAGCGCTCCGCAGGTCTTGGCCATCTGCATCAGCGAGAGCATCCCTTCCTGCATGCGCGCGCCGGAGGAGGCGGAGACGATGATCATCGCGCGCTTTTCCGCGATCGCCGTCTCGATCGCACGGGTGATCTTCTCGCCGACCACCGAGCCCATCGAGCCTGCGAAAAACTTGAAATCCATCACGGCGATCATCGCCTTGTGGCCACCGATGCTGAGGCGGCCGGAGACCACGGCGTCGTTGAGGCCCGTTTTCTCGCGCAGGATCGCGGTTTTCTCCGTGTAGCCTTGGAAATCAAGCGGATTGGCGGAGAACAGCCCCGCGTCGGTTTCCTCGAAAGTGCCACTGTCCGCCAACATCAGGATGCGGTCGCGGGCGTCGAGCAGGAAATGGTGCGAGCAATGCGGGCAGACCTGGGTGTTCTGGCGGAGCTCCAGCTTGTGGACCATGGCGCCGCAGTCCGGGCACTTGTGCCACAGCCCTTCCGGTGTGTCGTCCCGGCGCACATGGCCGCGCAGGCGGGGTTTGTTGAAGATGCCCATGGGATTGTGTGGGGAAAATTGGCGATGGCTGAGCCGCGGCGGCTGCACCGCGAACGGCCCGCAGCCTAGCCGCCGCAGCGCACGGCGACAATCACGTTTTCTGCCGCAAATGGCCGGACAGTCCTTCAATCGGATTCTTGATCCCGGGGAGCTTATTGGATTTGCTGATCCGCATGCGAAGCATTTCCAGCATCCTCGTCCTGATGATCGTGCCCTTGGTCGATGGCCTCGCCGAAGCACGGCAAAGTCTGGCCAACTACGATGAAGCGAAGGTCGGGACATTCCAACTGCCCGACCCCTTGCGGATGGCGGATGGAACGGCGGTTGGCACTTCCGGACTGTGGGTCGCGAAGCGCCGGCCGGAGGTGCTGGCGTTGTTCCGTGACCATGTGTATGGCAACACGCCGGCCGGGTGGGGCACGGTGCGGTTCACGCCGATTGAGACCAAGCCCGCGGCGCTCGGTGGCCTGGCCACGCGAAAGCAGGTCCGGATCACCCTCAAGGAGCAACCCGGATGGGCAGGCATTGAGTTGATGCTTTATGTGCCGAATGGGAAAACCTCGCCCGCACCCTGCTTCGTGGGACTGAGCTTCAGGGGCAATCATGCCGTGTCCACCGAGGCCGACGTGCCGCTCTCCACCCGCTGGATGAGCCCCGACCGGGAAAAGGGCATTGTGGACCATCGCGCCACCGAAGCCAGCCGTGGAATCGAGAGTTCGCGCTGGCCATTGGAGGCGATCTTGAAACGCGGCTATGCGGTCGCGACGGCCTATTATGGGGACATCGAGCCGGACCATGCCGAGGGCTGGAAGGATGGAGTCCGAGCCGCCCTCAGTCCCGCGGGCAAGGACACGGTGTGGGGTGAGAGCGACTGGGGGGCCATCGGGGCATGGGCGTGGGGTTTGAGCCGGATGCTGGACTACCTCGGCACCGACGCCGACGTGGATGAGACGCGCTGCGCCGTGATCGGACACTCACGTTTGGGGAAAACCGCCCTCTGGGCGGGTGCCCAGGACGAGCGGTTTGCCATGGTGGTTTCCAACAACTCCGGCGAGGGTGGTGCGGCGTTGATGCGGCGGAATTTCGGTGAAACGACCGAGGTGATCACGCGCGTTTTTCCCCACTGGTTTGCGCCGAAGTATCGCAGCCACAAGGAGGACGCATCCGCATGCCCGGTGGACCAGCACATGCTGATCGCCCTGGCCGCGCCGGGACCGGCCTACGTGGCCAGCGCGGCGGAGGACCGGTGGGCGGATCCCAAGGGCGAGTTTCTTTCAGCTATGCACGCAGGACCCGTTTATGCACTTTTCGGGAAAAAAGGCGTCGGTGTCGAGGCACAGCCCGCGATCGATCATCCGGTGGGTGAGGACATCGGCTATCACCTCCGGGCCGGAAAGCACGACGTGAAGCTTTTCGACTGGGAACGCTACCTGGACTTCGCGGACCGTCACGGCTTCCGGGATTGAGCATGCGTAACCGGCGGGCCGGGACTCGGCACTCATCGGAAACCCGCGCGGCGCGGCATATTTGTGGCGTGACCGCCGCTCAACCCATCCCGTTGTCAGGCCACCAGCGCCTTCAAGCGCCGGCAGACTTCCTCGACGTTTGCGCGCGAGTTGAAGGCGGAGATGCGGAAGTAGCCTTCGCCGGCGGAGCCGAAACCGGAGCCGGGAGTGATGACGACCTGGGCCTCGTTGAGCATCTTGTCGAACATTTCCCACGAGCCCAGCCCGGCGGGGCAGCCGACCCAGACGTAGGGCGCATTCTCGCCGCCGAAGACCGGCAGGCCGAGCTCGGTGCAGGCCTCGCGCAGCAGTTTTGCGTTGCCCATGTAGTGCCCGATGAGCGCGGCGACTTCCTGTTTCCCCTGCTCGGAAAACACGGCGGCGGCGGCTTTCTGCACGGGATAGCTGGCACCGTTGAACTTGGTGCTGTGGCGGCGGCTCCAGAGCTGGTGCAATGGCACGCGGCTGCCGTCCTCCGCCATGCCGGTGACGGTCTTGGGTATGACCACATAGGCACAGCGCACGCCGGTGAAGCCGCCGTTCTTGGAGAACGAGCGGAATTCGATCGCGCAGTCCTTCGCGCCGTCGATTTCGAAGATGGAACGGGGGATGGAGGGATCCTGAATGAAGGCCTCGTAGGCGGCATCGAAGAGAATGATGGCGTCGTTTTCCTTGGCATACTTCACCCACGCCTCGAGCTGCGCGCGGGTGGCCACGGCTCCCGTCGGGTTGTTCGGGAAGCAGAGATAGATCAGATCCGCCCTGGTTTCCGGGACGGCGGCGACGAAGCCGTTTTCGGCGTTGCAGGGGAGATACAGCAATCCGGCGTAGGCGCCCTTGTCATCCGCCTCGCCGGTGTTGCCGGCCATCACGTTGGTATCGACATAGACCGGATAGACCGGGTCGGTGATGGCGATGACGTTGCCCTTGCCGAAAATGTCGAGGATGTTGCCGGTGTCGCACTTCGAGCCGTCGGAAACGAACACCTCGTCGGCCGCGATGCCGAGCCCGGCGAACTGGTGGTCCACGATGGCTTGACGCAGGAATTCGTATCCCTGTTCCGGTCCGTAGCCCTTGAAGGTCTGGCGGTTGGCCATTTCATCCACCCCTTCGTGCATGGCCCTGACCACGGCGGGCGGGAGCGGCTCGGTGACATCGCCGATGCCGCAGCGGATGATGCGCGCGGCCATGTCGGGATGCGCCTCGGAGTAGGCTTTCACCCGGCGGGCGATTTCGGGAAACAGGTATCCGGCTTTGAGCTTGAGGAAATTCGAGTTGATGGCGGCCATGGCGCGGTGCGTATAGACGCGCCTCCGGCAGCGCGCAAGGGCGGAACTGCGGCAGCGGCCGCCGCCATGGTTCCACCCGTGAATCGGGTTGCGGGACGCGCGGCCATGGGTGAAGAATCCCGCCATGCAGCAATCGCGCCGCTATCCGCTCATTTTCAACCCGAAGGCGCGCAGCCAGAAGGGTGGGCGCATGCTGCGGTTTTTCATGAAGCACGCGAACCGCTTCGCGCTTTACGCCACCTCCCATGCCGGAGAGGCGCATGAACTGGCGCGGCGCTTCGCCTCGGCAGGCGAGCCGGTGGTCATCGCGGCGGGAGGCGATGGCACGCTCAATGAGGTGGTCCGCGGCCTCGCCGGCACCTCCACCATCCTCGGCATACTGCCTGCGGGCACCATGAACGTGTTCGCCCGTGAAATGAGCATCCCGTGCGACAATCTGGAAAAAGCCTTCGAGGTGATCGAATCCGGCCTGATCCAGGAGATCGACCTGTTCGAGGCAAACGGCGCGCCCTTCGTGCAAATGGCCGGCGTGGGCTTCGATGCGCGGGTGATCGAGGAAACGACCTGGGAATCGAAAAAAATGCTCGGTCCGCTCGCCTACCTGCTGGCCGCCGTCAAGGTGCTTGGCGAAAAACCCCCGATGATGGAAGTGGTCTGCGCCGACGGCAGGCGTGAAACCGGCGTGGCCGTGCTGGCCGGCAATGGCGCTCTCTACGGCGGCCAATTCCGGTTTTTCCGCAACGCCGACAACCGCGATTCAAAGCTCGATGTGCTCGTTTACAAGGAGGCCGGCTACAAGCTGGTGCTCGATTCGCTCCGCGGCCTGGCGCTGGGCGGCATCGACCTGATGGAATCGACCGTTGCGTTCCAATCCGCCGATTTCACCGTGCGTGCCGACCGCGAGGTGCCGGTGGAAGTGGATGGCGAGTGGGCTGGCCGCTACACCGAGGTGCGTTTCAAGGAAACCGCCACGCACCTGCGGGTGCTCGCCCCGGATGGCCCGCCGGCCGGCCGGCTGGCGGATACGCTCAAGTCCCTGTTCCATTGGCCAAAACGCGAGCCGGAACTTCAAACCAGCCGCAGCCTATAGATGGCCAGTGCCCCGCTCCTCCACAACCGCTGGCTCAGATGGCCGCTGGCCATGCTGGCCGCCACTGTCCTGGCGGTTCTGTTGATGATCGACTGCTCGACCCGCCCGCTGTGGGGGGTATGCCTGCATCTGGCACTCGGCGCGGGGTTGGCGGGCACCGTGTGGCTGGTCCCGAAACTGCGGCCGTTGCGCCGCCACGTGCTCGATTTGCTGCTCGCCTTGCCGCTTGCCGCGCTGTTGGTGATCGCGCATGCCAATCTCGTCGCCACCTGGGCGGCCAGAAATCTCACCCACGACGATCTCGCCGGGGTGCCCGCCACCCGGGTCGGGCTGGTGTTCGGCACCACCGACCGCATCGATGGCCGCGAGAACCTCTACTTCCGCCACCGAATCGACGCGGCCGAAAAACTGTGGAAGGCCGGCAAGGTGGAAACCCTGATCGTCTCCGGCGACAACCGCAGCCAATTCTACAACGAACCCCAGAAAATGCGCGAAGCACTCGTCGCGCGCGGCATTCCCGCCGATCGCATCGTCCGTGACTTCGCCGGCTTGCGCACGCTCGATTCCGTGGTCCGAGCCAAGGAGGTTTTCGGCACCGACACGCTGCTCTTCATCAGCCAGCGTTTCCAGAACGAGCGGGCGATCTATCTCGCCAAGGCCCATGGCATCGCTGCCCGCGGCTTCAACGCCCGCGATGTCCGCGGCCCCGCCGGCTACAAAACCCGCCTCCGCGAAATCGGCGCGCGCGTCAAGATGTGGCTCGACGTGCACTTCCTCGAAACCCGCCCGAGGCACCTCGGCGAACCGCAAAAACTCCCGGACTGAGGTGCCTGAACCTTCATTTCCCATGGGCGGGAAACACCGGGCATGCGGTCACGCGCGATGCCTTTCGTAGGCCTCCACGATGCGGCCGACGACCGGGTGGCGGATGATGTCGGCCGGCGAGAAGCGCTGGAACGCGATGCCTTCCACGCCTTGGAGCGCGTGTTCCGCCTCGTAGAGGCCGGAGCGCACGCCGGGTTTGAGATCGACCTGCGAGCCATCGCCGGTGACGACCATTTTCGAGTCGTCCCCAAGGCGGGTGAGGGCCATGAACATTTGCTCGCGGGTGGTGTTCTGTGCTTCGTCGAGGATGACGAACGAGCGCGCCAGCGTGCGGCCGCGCATGAAGGCGAGCGGCGCGATCTCGATGGTGCCCTCGTCCAGATAGCGCTGGCCCTCATCGGGATCGAGCATGTCGTGGATGGCGTCGTAAAGCGGGCGCAGGTAGGGGGCCACCTTTTCGCGCAGGTCGCCGGGCAGGAACCCGAGCGCCTCGCCGGCCTCGACGGCCGGGCGGGTGAGCACGATCCGCTTCATGACCCGGCGCTTCAACAGGGTCAGCGCCATGGCCATCGCAAGGTAGGTTTTTCCGGTGCCGGCCGGGCCGAGGCCGAAAATGACATCGTGGTCCTCGATGGCGCGCACGTATTCCAACTGCGCCGGCGTGCGCGGGATCACCGGCTTGCGGCCGCGCGAGCCGACGAGTTTCACTTCCGCGAGATGGGTGATGCCGACCTCTCCCTCGCGTGCGGCGATGTCCACGGCGAGGCGGAAATCGCGCGCCGCGATGCGGCCGCCGGCACGTTGCGCGCTTTCGAGGTCCACGAACACCCGCCGCGCGCGCTCGATGGCCTCCGGCCCGCCGCTGAGCAGTATCCAGCCGTCGCGCGTCACGGTTTTCACTCCCAGCGCGTTTTCCAGATACGCGAGGTTCTTCGTGTCGTAGGCGAATAGGCCGTGGAGAAACTGCGGGGTGTCGAAATCCAGCTTCAATTCGGCGGGCTTGTCCTCGTTCATGCGCGCCTTCTCCATCGCGCGGATATGCTGTTGCGGAAAGCGGAAAAACCGCCAAAAAAAGAAGCGGCCCGACTGATCATCCCCTGGGAAAACCCATTAACCCCGGGGCATCTCAGTCGGACCGCCTTGAATGTCGCGACATGACAATCAAAGCACCGTCCGTGCCAGCATTCGGAGAAAATTTCCAGCAACGCGCGTTTTTTCGGCATTGCCGCATATTTAAGTTTTGTTAAAAACCCGCAGTCAGGGGCGTGAAATCGGCTTTGCGCCCGTCTGGCCGCTTGTTTCAGCCGCGTCCTTCCGTGTCCAAGTCATTGAAAATCCTCATCGCCTGTGGTGGCACAGGCGGCCATTTGTTTCCGGGAATCGCGGTCGGCGAGGCCTTGCGCGCGGCTGGCCACGAGGTGCTGCTGTTGATTTCCGAGAAGCACGTGGACGCGGAGGCCTCGGCGAAATACGCGCATTTGCGCTTCGAGACGGTCCCTGCGGTGGCCAAGCCGGCGACGTTTTCGCCACGGATGCCCGGTTTTCTGTGGAAAACCTGGAAGTCGGTGGGCCGCTGCCGGGCGATTCTGCGTGGCTTCGGCGCGGACGCGGTGCTGGGGATGGGCGGCTTCACCTCGCTGCCGCCGGTTTACGCCGGGCACAAGATGGGGCTGAAGACCTTCATACACGATTCCAACGCGCGTCCCGGCCGGGCGAATGTGCTGACCAGCCGCTTTTGCACGCAGGTGTTTCTCGGCATGGACGCCGCGAAGTCGTTTTTCCCGCAGCGCGAAACGGTGGCCACCGGCACGCCGGTGCGGCCGGAAATTCTGCACCTGCCATCGCGCGAGGAAGCGGCGGCGGAATTCGGGCTCGATCCGCGCAAGACGACGATTCTCGTCACCGGCGGCAGCCAGGGCGCGCACCGCTTGAACGAACTCTGCGCCGAGGCCGCCAGCTTGCTGCCGGAAGATTTCCAAATCCTGCACATTGCCGGCGCGAAGGATTTCGCGCGTGTCAGCGGGATCGCAAACGGCCGCGCGCATCACAAGGTGCTCGGTTTCTGCGACCGCATGGCGGCGGCCTACGCGGTGGCCGATCTGGTGATCGCCCGCGCCGGCGCGTCCAGCCTCACGGAAATCGCAGTGTGCGGCCATCCGTCGATCCTCGTGCCCTTCCCCTACGCCGCGGACGACCACCAGACCTGCAACGCGAAGGTCTTCGCCGGTGCCGGGGCCGCGCGGCTCGTCCAGGAACACGAGCTCGACGCCGCGAAGCTCGCCGCGCTGGCCACGGGCATGCTCCGGGACTTGCCAAGCTACAGGCAGATGGCAAAAGCCGCCCGCACGCTCGCCATGCCCGACGCCGCGGCGCGCGTCCGCAGCGCCATTGAATCCGCATTTTCACAGTCCGCATGAATTCCCTCACCCGACGGCTCACCGACACCGCCCACCCGCTGCACATCCACCTCATCGGCGTGGCGGGATCGGGCATGAGCGGGCTCGCGCTGCTGCTTTTGGGGATGGGCCACAAGGTGAGCGGCTCGGACAAAGTGACCACCTCGGAAACCGAGCGCATGCAGGGGCTGGGCTTGCGGTTTTCCTCGCCGCACACCGCCGAGGCGGTCAGGGAGGCGGACGTGGTGGTGTTTTCCTCCGCGATCCGTCCGGAAAATCCGGCCTACGCCGCCGCCGTGGCCGCGGAGATCCCGCTTTACCGCCGCGCCGAATGCCTCTCCGCCATCCTGCACACACGGAAGGGCATCGTGGTTTCCGGCACCCACGGCAAAACGACCACCTCCTCCATGACCGCCCACGTCCTGCGCGAGGCGGGCTTGAAACCGAGCCACTACGTCGGCGCGGAAATCCCGATCCTCGGCGCCAACGCGAAGTGGTCCACCGAGGGCGATTTCATGGTGGCCGAGGGCGACGAGAGCGACGGCACGCTCGCGCTCTATCATCCCGAGCACTCGGTGATCCTCAACATCGAGGCCGAGCATCTGGATTTCTACCGCGACATCGACCAGATCCGCGAGGTCTTCGCCACGCTCGCCAACCAAACGCGCGGGCATCTCGTCTATTGCGCCGAGGATCCGGTGGCGCACGAGTTGTGTGATGGCCGCGAAAACGCGATCTCCTACGGCTGGGAAGAGGCCGATTTCACTGCGGTGGAAATCCGCGAGCTGAAGGGTTCTTCCGCGTTCGGCGTGATGAAACGCGGCGAGCTGCTGGGCGATGTGGAACTCGGCATCCCCGGCCACCACAACATCCTCAACGCACTCGCCGCCATCGCGCTCGCCGACAGTTGCGGCGCGGAGTTTCCGCTCATCGCCCGCGCGCTCTCGACCTTCGCGGGCGCCAGGCGGCGCTTCGAAACGAAGTATCTCTCGGCCGATTACCGCATCGTCGATGACTACGGCCACCACCCCACCGAGATCGCCGCCACCTTGCAGACCGCGCGCTCATTCAAGCCGAAGCGCGTGGTCGTCCTGTTCCAACCGCACCGCTACACGCGCACCCAGGCGCTGGCCGACGACTTCGGCAGGGTGTTGCAAGCTGCGGACCGCGTCTTCGTCACCGATGTCTATCCCGCCTCCGAGCCGCTCATCGAGGGCGTTTCCGGGCAGACGATCGTCGATGCGATGAAGCTCCACGGCACCATTCCGGCGACCTTTTTGCCCGATCTCACCACCGCGCACCACGCCGTCGGCAACGCGCTCCAGCCCGGCGACCTGCTCATCACGCTCGGCGCGGGCAATGTGCATGAAGCCGGCACCCGTCTTGTGGCGGATCTCAAGATACTGGAGGAAATGAAGTCCCTCATGCCGGAAAATGAAATCGACGGCAAACTCTACGAACCGATGGCCAAGCACACCACCTTGCTCGTCGGAGGACCGGCGCAGTTCTGGATGGAGCCGCACGGTTTCTATGGCTTCGCATTTCTCGTCGGCTACTGCCGCGAGCGCGGCATCCCGGTGCGCGTGGTCGGCCGCGGCTCGAACCTGCTGGTCCGCCACGGCGGCATTCGCGGCGCGGTGATCCACCCGGTCGGCGGCGCGTTTTCCGAGGTCACCGTCGGCACCCGCGGCGAGATCACCGCAGGAGCGGGCGTGCGCTTGAAAAAACTCGCCAGCATGGCCGCGGCCGCAGGCATCGGCGGCTTCGAGTGGATGGAGGGCATCCCCGGTAACGTCGGCGGCGCGCTGCGCATGAACGCCGGTGCGATGGGCATCGAGACCTTCGACCAGGTCGTGCGCGTCACCTTCCTCGACGAGGATGGCGTGATCCGCACCCGCGAGCGTGAGGAAATCGTCGCCAACTACCGCAATGTGCCCGAGCTGCGGCGCAACTTCGCCCTGCAGGCCGTCTTCAGGGGCAAGCCGGAGAAGCCGGAAAACATCAAGCAACGCTGGGAGGAATCGCGCGATAAACGCAAGTCGTCGCAACCCGTCGGCGCCTCCGCCGGCTGCACCTTCAAGAACCCGCAAGAAATCCCCGCCGGCAAACTGATCGACTCGCTCGGCCTCAAGGGCCGCGTCCACGGCCACGCCGCGGTTTCAGAAATCCATGGCAATTTCGTCATCAACCAGGGCGGTGCCACCGCCCGCGAAATCCTCCAACTCATCGAGACCGTCCAGCAAACCGCCCGCACCGAACGCGGCATCAACCTCGAAACCGAAATCAAGATCATCGGCGAAGACGAGCCGGCTTTTTGAAATTTCAAATTTCAAATTCAACATATGTTATCTTCCGTGAAAATCGCCGTCCTGATGGGCGGCCCCGGTTCCGAGCGCGAGGTCTCCCTCGCCTCCGGCAAGGCCGTGCTCAAGGCCCTGCTCGGACTCGGCCTCGACGCAATCGCCGTGGATGTCACCGGCACATCCATCGATCTGCCCGCAGGCACCGGGCTCGCGTTCAATGTGATTCACGGCACCTTCGGCGAGGACGGACAACTCCAGCAGATCCTCGATGAGCTGGGCGTCCCCTACACCGGCGCGGGCGCGGCCAGCAGCCTCATTGCCTTCGACAAGAACCTCGCCAAGACCGCCTTCACCGCCGCCGGCGTGCCCACGCCGCGCGCGGAAATCGTCGATTTTTCCACTGGCCCGAAACCGCCATCATTTCCCACGCCATTTGCAGTCAAGCCGCCGCGCGAGGGATCGAGCGTGGGCGTGAACATCGTCAAGGACCCCGCCAAGGCCGGAGCCGCGATGGCCGATGCGGCGAAATACGGCAACGACATCCTCGTCGAGGAATTCATCGACGGCCTCGAGCTCACCGTCGCCGTTCTCGACGACAAGGCCTTGCCGGTGGTCCATATCATTCCGCCGGACGGCGAGTATGACTTCTCCAGCAAATATCCATGGCTTTCCGGCGCACAAGGCAGCCAATACATCTGCCCCGCAGACATCGGCGAGGAAGCCACCCGCGCCGTGCAGCAGGCGGCGCTGGCCGCCCACCGCGCGCTCGGCATCGAGATCTATTCGCGCGTCGATGTGTTGCTCGACAAACAAGGCCGCCCCTTCGTGCTTGAAGCCAACACCATTCCCGGCATGACCGAAACCAGCCTGCTGCCCAAGGCCGCCGCCGCCGCCGGCATCGATTTCCCCACCCTCTGCCTCACCATCGCCGAACAATCGTATCGATTCCGGGAAACCACACACCGGACACCGGAAACCAGATGAGCCAACGCCCCGCGCGCAGCTCCTCTTGATCCGGTCTCTGGACTCTCAACAAAATGAAACGCAAAACCTCCAACCGCCGCCTGCAACACCGCAATGTGCTGGAAGTCCGCGTGATGTCGCCGCGCATCGCCTGGTTCGGGTTCCTGCGGTTCTTCGGAGTGCTCGCCAGGCTCGCCTGCCTCGCGGCCGTGCTCGCCGGCATCGGCTGGGGCGTCTGGCGCGGCATCCGGCACGCGTTCTATCAGAATCCGGATTTCGGCCTGAGGGTCATCGACCTGAATCCCAACCCGGTGATCGACGAAACGGGATTGGTCGGGTTTCTCGATATCGACCTCGCCGCCGACCCCAGCCTGTTCGCGATCGATGCCGGCGAGGCCACCGAAAAACTGATGGCGCTTCCCGCCGTCACCGACGCGCGGGTCGAGCGCCACCTGCCCGGCACCTTGATGGTCCGCATCGCCGCGCGCACGCCCAAGGCATGGCTGAGCTGCGGCGGGCAATCGGCCGATCCCCGCGTGGCCGGCGGCTTGCTCGTGGATCACACGGGCGTTGCCTATCCGTGTCCGGAGCTGCAACTCGACGAAGCCGCCGCTCTGCCCGCCATCGAGTTGGCGGGCCCGCCGCCTGCCATCGGCCGGAAGGTGCCAAACCCGTCGCTCGACCATTGCCTGCGGTTGCTCGATGCCGCCCGCGCCGCAGATGCCGAAGCCGCGCGCTGGATCGAAACGGTCCGCCAGGCCAACGAATGGTCGCTCGAACTCGTCACCCGCCAGGGCACCCGCGCCACCTTCGGGCTCGGCGACCACGCGCGCCAGATGCAGAGCCTGCGCGACGCGCTCGATCACGCGGCGGAAAAGGGATATGTCATTGAAACCATCAACTTGATTCCCAAATACAACATCCCCATCACTGTGCGCGGGGAAAACACGCCGCCGCGCGCGATTATCATTTCCCCGCCCGCCGCCAGCGACAACCGCCCGAAGCGCGAGCGCGACCGCGGCACCATCCTCAACCGCAACTGACACGTTTCCACCACCCATGGCACGTCGCACGAAAATCCACGTCGGACTCGAGATCGGCACCAGCAAGACCTGCCTGGTCGTCGGCGAGGTGAAGGCGGACAGCGCGGTGAAAATCCTCGGCATCGGCGAGACCAAGAGCGCCGGAGTGCGCAAAGGCGAGATCCACGATTTCTCCCAAGCCCGCGCCTGCCTCAAGGATGCACTCGCCCGCGCCGAGGATGCCAGCGATGTCGAGATCGGCAGCGTGTATCTCGCCGTCACCGGGGCGCATATCCGCGGCGAAAACAGCCGCGGCACCTTCCGCCTGCCGGATGGCGAACCGATCGTCGCCCCCGAGCATGTCCAGGAGGCCCGCACCATCGCGCGCGACATCCACATCCCGCAGGACCACGTCTATCTCCACCCCATCACCCGCAACTACTGGCTCGATGGCCTCGAACACTCCACCTCGCCCGTCGGCCTCTACGGCAAGACCGTGGAGGTCGATTTCCACATCGTCCACGGCATCGGCACGCGCATTCAGAACAGCATCAAGCTGGTTCGTGAAATGCCATTGGAACTCGACGACGTCGTCTTCTCGCCCATCGCCACCGCGCAGATGGCGCTCGGCCGCGAACAGCGCGAGCGCGGCGCCCTCATCATCGACATCGGCGGCGGCACCACCGACTTCGCGCTCTATCTCGGCGGTGTGATCACCGCCTCCGGCTGCATTCCGGTGGGCGGCGACCACATCACCAACGACATCCACCTCGTCACCAGCCTGCCATTTTCCAAGGCCGAGCGGCTCAAGATCACCGAGGGCGACGCCTCCGGCGATCCGATCCGTTCCATCGGCAACGCCAAGCTCACCGACGACCGCGGCTTCGCCGAAGTGGAAGTCTCCCGCGCCGTGCTCAACGAAGTGATCCGCCAGCGGCTCGAGGAAACCCTGCATCTCATCCGGCGTCAGTTGCCCGCCGGCTCCATCGAGGCGATCGGCGCAGGCGTTTATCTCACCGGCGGCACCAGCATGATGCGCGGCTTCAGCGAACTCGCCTTCGAGGTGTTTGGCCGCGACATCTACCGTCCCGAGCTGCCGGAAATCAGCGGCGTGAAATCGAATTTCAAGGACCCCCGCTACGCCACCGCCATCGGGTTGATCCGCTACGCGCAGATTCTCGAAACCGAGCGCGCCACCCCGCCCGGCCCGCTCGGCAAACTCGCCCGCATGTTCTGGCCGTTCGGAAGATGAGGGATCGAAGATCCTGGACAGTGGATACCCGACAAGTCTCCGGCCTCCAACGACCATCCGCAATCGACCATCCGCAACCCGCAATCCGCAATCCAATATCCATCATGATTCCCTACTCACGCGATCCTCAGAAAACCATCCCCGCCTCGTCCGTCAAAATCATCGGTCTCGGCGGCGCGGGCACCAACATGCTCGAGCGCATCGCGTTGGACGGCATGGAGGGTGCCGAGCTGCTCGCGCTCAACACCGACATCCGCACGCTCGGCTCGTGCATGGCACCGGAGAAAATCCAGCTCGGCGCGAACCTGACCAAGGGCCTCGGCACCGGCGGCGATCCGGACCTCGGCCACCAGGCGGTGCTCGAGGCGGAACAAGCGCTGCGCGACGCGCTCAAGGACCGGCGCATCGTTTTCCTCTGCGTCGGCCTCGGCGGCGGCACCGGCTCCGGCGCCGCTCCCATCGTCACCCGCATCGCCCGCGAGGAAGGCGCTTTCGTCGTCGTTTTCGCCACCATGCCCTTCGCCTTCGAAGGCCGCCGCCGCCGCGAACAGGCCGAGACCGCGCTCAACGAGCTGGCGGTGCTTTCCAACGCGCTCGTCACCTTCGACAACAACCGCCTGGGGGAACTCGTGCTCGCCAAACAGGGCATCCACGAGGCCTTCACCGCCGCCGACCACATGATCCGCGAGGCGATCAAGGCGGTGCTGCGCCTCGTCATCCGCCCGGGACTCATCAACGTGGGACTCGACGACCTGATGAGCGCGCTGCGCACCACGCGCTCGCGCTGCCTGTTCGGTTCCGGAATCGCCACCGGCAAGGACCGCGCGGCCAAGGCCCTGCGCGCCGCGCTCGCCAGCCCGTTGCTCGATCAGGGCTCGCTCCTCAAGGACGCGCAAACCGTCATCGTGCACCTCTGCGGCGGTGAGGACCTCACGCTTTTCGAGGTGGAGCTGCTCATGCAGAACCTCGGCAAGCATGTCCCGGAAAAGGCCCACGTCCTGTTCGGCGCGGCGATCGATCCGGCCATGGGCGACTCACTTTCCATCACGCTCATCAGCGCGCTGCCGGAGGACACGCTCGCATTGGCCCCGCGCGATTCGATCAGCCGCGCTTCCGACGATGACAACCCGCTGCTCGATCCCTCCCAGGGCTTCACCGCCGTCGCCGCGACTACGGATCCCGTAGTCGAGGAAAAACCGGCCGTGGAGCCTGCGCCGGTCGCCAAAATTCCGGAGCCCGTGGTCCCGCCAGCCGAACCCGCGAGACCGCCGGTCAATCCCGCCAAATCCACGGCCACGGCCGCCACGCCTGCGTGGTTCGATGATGAAATGCCGTTCGCCGAAACCATCCACAGCCCCGAACCTGCGGAACCCGCCCCGGCAGCGAAAGCCTCCACCATGGTCGCCGAGTTCGTCGCCATGCCGCATGAAGATGAGGAGGAATTGGAGAAAATCCCCGCCGCCAAGCCCGCCGAGGTCCCTGCGGCGGAGGATTCCCCGGAGCAGCCATGGAATGACGCGGCCACGGGCCTTGATGAGCTCGATCTCGAGGCCGCCGGTTTTTCCACGCTGCCGCCGAAACGCACGCCGGGGGCCGCTCCATGGACCTCCGCCAACGGACCCAAGACCGCGGAGCCCGCAGCGGCCCGGGTCTCGAAATCCGCGGAACTCGAAACCGATGCGCCCAAGCTCAAACTCGGCGTCAAGACCGGCGGCGCGCAAAGCGAACTCTCGCTGGACTCCGCCCCGCGCGGCCGCTTCGAGGGCGAGAGCCCCAACGTCTATGACGGCGAAGACCTCGACCTCCCGCCCTTCCTGCGGAAAAAGAAGTGAACTTCACGCATGTCCACCCGCACCCGCGATTATGACTATCACCTGCCGGAGCAATTGATCGCCTCGCGGCCGTTGGCGGACCGCGCCGCATCGCGCATGATGGTGGTCCACCGCGCGGAAGGACGCATCGAGCACCGGATGTTCCGCGGGTTCCCGCAGCTCGTGCAGGCGGACGACCTGCTCGTGCTCAACGACACCCGGGTCATCCCCGCACGGTTTTTTTCCGACGATGGCAAGACCGAGCTGCTGTGTCTCGACCGGATCTCATCTCACGACTGGCGCTGCCTCGTGCGCCCCGGCAAGCGCATGAAACCCGGCCGCGAGGTCACGGTCGGCGGCTCGCGCGGAGTGGTGAGGGAGATATATGAAAACGGCGACCGCCTGATCCAGTGGGACACGCCGCCGGACATGCAGGCGCACGGCCATCTCGCGCTGCCGCACTACATGGGCCGCGACGACGAGGCGGAGGACCGGGAGCGCTATCAGACCGTCTATGCCAAGGAGGAGGGGGCGATCGCCGCGCCCACCGCGGGATTGCATTTCACACCGGAAATGCTGGCGTCACTTCCACACACGTTTCTCACGCTGCACGTCGGCGTCGGGACGTTCCGCCCGGTCAAGGCGGAGGTGGTTTCCGACCATGTCATGCATTCGGAAAGATATGCGGTCAGCGCGGAGACCGCGCGACGTATCAACTCCTCCGGCCGCGTGCTCGCCATCGGCACCACCGTCACACGCGTGCTGGAAACGCTGGCCTGCGATGGCGGCGGCTCACGCATCCGTGAAGCGGACCAATCCGGGCAAACCGACATCTTCATCCACCCGCCGCACCAGTTCCGGGCGGTGGACGCGCTGCTCACCAATTTCCACCTGCCGCAAAGCACGCTGCTGATGCTGGTGAGCGCCTTCGCCGGCCGCGAGCTGGTGCTGGAGGCCTATCGCGAGGCGGTGGCGGAGCGCTACCGGTTCTACAGCTACGGCGATTGCATGTTGCTTTTATGAACGCTCAGCGTTTCCTCCGCAGCCGTTTGCCGCTGAGGCGCGAGGCAATCAGGTTCGGGCAGCGGCCCTTGAGGCGCAGTTGCTCGCAACTGGCCTCGATCTTGAGCGTCTGGCGCACCGGACGGAATCCGAGCCGGCGCGTCACGCAGTCGTTGAGCAGGTCGATGTGGCTGTCCTCAAACTCCACCACCCGGCCGCAGTCGATGCAGACTAGGTGGTTGTGCGAGGGCTTGTCGAGGAAGTTGGGATCATAGGTCGTCTGGTTGTCGCCGAGGTCGATTTCGCGCAGCAGGTCGGCCTCCACTAGCAGCGCCAGCGTGCGGTAAACCGTGGCCCGCGAGATGTCGCTGCTGCTCTTGCGCACGCGGTCGAACAATTCCTCCGCGGTAAAATGCTCGTCCTTGGAAAACACCGACTCGATGATCTGGTCGCGCTGGCCCGTGCGCCGCAATCCCTTGCGCCGGATGAACTCGTCCACACGCTCCTTGATCGCCGCATCCATGGACACAGCGTGGCGGTTTCCGGAAACCACGGAAAGCGGAAAGATGGGGAGCGCGGAGTTGACCCACCGGTCCACCCGTGCAAGCTCCGCCCCCGTGATTTCCGTCCAGTCATTGCGCGTCGAGTTCGGCGCCCGCGTGCTTTTCCAGAACCTCTCGTTCACCGTGCAGCCGCGCGAGCGGATCGCCTTCGCCGGCCACAACGGCGCGGGGAAATCCACGCTCATGAAATGCATCGCCGGCATCCTGCCGCCCAGCGGCGGGGCGGTGGTCATGCCCAAGGGCACGCGCGCCGGATACCTGCCACAGGAAGGCATCCACGTCCGCGGCCGCACCCTGTGGCAGGAAACGGAATCCGCCTTCGGCGAAACCCTCGCCCTGCGCGAAAAGATCGACTGCCTCTCGCACGAACTCGCGAAACTCGATCCCCGCTCGTCGCCCTATGCCGAACTGCTGGAGGAAATCGGCGAACTCGAACTCAAGCTCGACTCCGCCGACCCCGCGCGGATGAAGCCGCGCATCGAGTCGGTGCTCAAGGGTCTCGGGTTCAAGGAAAAGGACTTCACCCGCGACTGCGCCGAGTTTTCCGGCGGCTGGCAGATGCGCATCGCGATGGCGAAACTGTTCCTTCAGGAACCCGAAGTGTTGCTGCTCGACGAGCCGACCAACCACCTGGACATCGACACCCAGGTGTGGATGGAAAACTATCTCTTCAACTATCCCGGCGCCATCATCCTGATTTCCCACGACCGCGGCCTGTTGGACAAACTCTGCACCCGCACCATCGCCTTCTCCAACGGCCGCGCCGAGGAATACGCGGGGAATTTCTCCTGGTTCGAGCGTGAGTCGGTGATCCGCCGCGAGACCCAGCGCAAACAATACGAATCCCAGCAACGCGAGATCGCCGAGATCCAGCGCTTCATCGACCGCTTCCGCGCCTCCGCCAACAAGGCGACGCTCGTCCAGTCGCGCATCAAGATGCTGGAGAAAATCGAGCGCATCCCCGAGCCCGAGCGCGAGGATGCGGTGATGAACTTCAAGTTTCCGCCGCCGCCGGCCGCCGGCCACATGGTCGCGAAACTCGATGGCGTCGCGAAGAAATACGGCCCTCTGACCATTTTCAGCGGCTTCGATTTCGAAATCAGCAAGGGTGAGAAAATCGCCATCGTCGGCCCCAATGGCGCGGGGAAATCGACCTTCTGCCGCCTCATCACCGCACAGGAAACGCCCGATGCCGGCAGCCACGCCTTCGGCCACAAGGTCGCCTGCTCGTTTTTCTCGCAGAACCACGCCGACGAGTTGGATCCCACTCGCACCGTGCTCGAAACCGTCGAGGCCGCCGCCTCGCGCGAGTCGGCCCCGCATGCGCGGAATCTGCTGGGCTGCTTCCTGTTCCGCGGCGACGACGTGTTCAAGAAGGTGGGCGTGCTGTCCGGCGGCGAGCGCTCGCGCGTGGCGCTCGTCTGCATGCTGCTGCGCCCGGCGAATTTCCTGATCCTCGACGAGCCGACCAACCACCTCGACATGCAATCGCAGGACGTCCTCCAGCGCGCGCTCGTCGATTACCCCGGCAGCGTGCTGATCGTTTCGCACAACCGCTCGTTCCTCGACCCGCTGGTCACCAAGACGCTCGAATTCCGCCCCGGCGAGCAGCCGCGCCTGTTTTCGGGAAACATCACCTACTATCTTGAAAAAACCGCGGCGGAAAAACAAGGGAGCGTGGGCGTCTCGCCCGCATCTTCCAAGACCGCCAACACCGCATCCATATCCCGCAAGGACCAGCGCCGCGCCGAGGCCGAGGCCCGCGAGGCCCGCAACAAACTGCTCAAGCCGCTGGAAAACGAACTCGAGGCGCTCGAAACAAAGATCGCCGAATTCGAGGCAGCCCAAGCCACCCTCACCGCCGCGCTATCGACTCCGGAAATCGCCGCCGATCCCGACCAGTTCCGTGAAGCCACCCACGCCGTGGCCACGATCACCACCAAGCTCGAAAACAGCTACTCCCGCTGGGGCGCACTCTCGGACGAGATCGAGAAGGTGCGGGCGAAGCTCGGGATCGATGCGTGACCGGCTGGACAACGGTTCATTTTGCCCAATATCCACCTTTCGCCTGCCTCCCGGGCCTGGAGGTTTTGATCCATGATCATGGAATCCGTGGCTTCAATTGCGGCATCCGGGTTGAAACCTGCGGTCACGGGGCGACGAGCTGCTCGCGCACGACGGCGGCGGCGTAGTCGCGGTTGAGGCGGGCGATGTGGTCCACGCTGATTTCCTTCGGGCAGGCGGCCTCGCACTCGTATTGGTTGGTGCAGTTGCCGAAGCCCTCGGCGTCCATCTGGCGGACCATGGCGAGCACGCGCTTGTCGCGTTCCGGCTGGCCCTGCGGCAGGTGGCCGAGGTGGGAGACCTTGGCGGCGACGAAGAGCATGGCACTGGCGTTCTTGCAGGAGGCCACGCAGGCCCCGCAGCCGATGCAGGCGGCGGCGTCGAAGGAGGCGTCCGCCTTGTCCTTAGGAATCGGGATGGCATTGGCGTCCACGGCCGAGCCGGTGCGGACGTCGATGTAGCCGCCGGCGGCGATGATGCGGTCGAAGGCGTTGCGGTCCACAATCAGGTCGCGGATGACCGGGAAGGGGTTGGCGCGGAACGGCTCGATCCAGATGGTGTCGCCGTCGCGGAACTTGCGCATGTGAACCTGGCAGGTGGTGATGCCGCGCTCCTTGCCGTGCGGGATGCCGTTGATGGTGAGCGAGCAGGTGCCGCAGATGCCCTCGCGGCAGTCGTGGTCGAAGTGGATCGGCTCCTGGCCATCGAGGACGAGGCGCTCGTTGACGATGTCGAGCATTTCCAGGAACGAGGCTTCTGCGGGAATGTCCTTGGCCTCGTAGGTTTCGATCCTGCCCTGGGCCTGCGGCCCGGCTTGTCGCCAAACTTTGAGTGTCAGATTCATGGTGGAAATGCGCTGGAACCGGTGGCCGCCGGGAAGTGTCTGCGGAAACTCCGGACGACGCCGGGAGGTTAATCGGCTTCCGCCCGCGGGCTAGGGAAAAAATTCCGCCGGGCGGGCTCAGCTGATGATTTTCCGCGCATGAATTGCCGCCATGGCCGGGCAGCGGGCGATTCCGGGCGATTGTCGGCGTTGCCGCGGGCGGATTCCTCGGCTATAGCCGCCGTGACGATGATCGATTCCGCGCTGCTCCGCTATTGCCCTGATTTGCTCCGCTACTCGCGCCGGGCGACGCGCGAGGTGAGGGTGGGCCACCTCGGCCTGGGCGGAGGAAACCCGATCCGGGTGCAATCGATGATCACCACGGACACGCGCGACACGGCCGCCTGTGTGCGCGAGGTGCTGGAGCTGGCGGATGCCGGCTGCGAGATCGTGCGCATCACCGCGCAGACGAAGGTTTACGCGGCGAATCTGGAAAACATCGCGCGCGAGGTCCGTGCCGCCGGCTGTGAGGTTCCGCTGGTGGCGGACATCCATTTCAAGCCCGATGCAGCGCTCGAAGCCGCCAGGTGGGTGGAAAAAATCCGGGTGAACCCGGGCAACTACGCCGACAAGAAGAAGTTCGAAATCCGCGAATACACCGACGCGCAATACCAGGAGGAGCTGCAGCGCATCCGCGAGGAATTCACCCCGCTGGTGAAGCTGTGCAAGGAACTCGGCCGCGCCATGCGCATCGGCACCAACCATGGGTCGCTCTCGGACCGGATCATGAACCGCTACGGCGACACGCCGCTCGGCATGGTGGAGAGCGCGCTGGAATTCGCCCGCATCGCGCGCGATCACGGATACCACAACTTCGTGTTCTCGATGAAGGCGAGCAACCCGAAGGTGATGATCGAGGCCTACCGGCTGCTTGTCGCGCGGCTCGATGCGGAAGGGTCTGATTGGAATTATCCGATCCATCTTGGCGTGACCGAGGCCGGTGACGGCGAGGACGGCCGCATCAAGAGCGCCATCGGCATCGGCTCGCTGCTCGCCGATGGCATCGGCGACACCGTGCGGGTCTCGCTGACGGAAGATTCGGTGCACGAAATCCCCGTGGCGCAGGCTATGGTGGAACCATACAATGTTACAAGTGGCTGCGGCGTCTCGCCGCAGGCCGTGGCGGCCGCGTCCTGCGGCCGTTCCATCAAGGACGACATCGGATCCATCCGCATCGACTGGGAAATGGTCGAGAAATCCGACGCCGGTTTCCTGCCTCATTGGAAACTCAATGGTGGCACTTATGCAGTGACCTTCCGTCTGGCGGACTCGCTGCCGGATGAGGTTTTCGACAAGTTGCGGTGCAAGCGGCAAATTTTACTGGAGAAGCTGGCGGGTTTCGCCCGATCCGCCGGCTCACGCAGCGTTGTCGGCCGAATGCTGGAAATCCGCGCGGAGCTTGCGGCAATGCAAGAAGCCGAACTCGATCCCGAACTCGACCGCGGCCATGGCTCATGCGTCCTGCGTGATTCCGACAACGCACAAATTGTCTCGGACGCGCTGCGGCACTTCGACGGACAATGTTACGATTTGCTCGCCTGGTGTGTGATGCCCAACCATGTGCATGTGGTGGTCAGAACCTACACCGGTGTGGATCTGGAGAAGGTTTTGCATTCATGGAAGAGCTTTACCGCCCATGAGATCAACAAACTGTCCGGTCATAGCAGTCAGGTTTGGCAGAAGGAGAGTTATGACCATCTCGTGCGCGATGGCGACGACTTGCGCAATCAGGTGCTGTATGTGTTGAACAATCCGCGCAAGCTGTCGGCTGATTGGCCCTGGGTCGGTTGTGTTTATGATGATATCGCGGCGGGACGCCGCGACCACGGCCTGCGGCGTGACGCCGCAGCCACTGTTACTTTCACCCCGTCCTACAATCCGTTTTCCTACGAAAGGCGTCGTAGCTCTGCGGTCACGATCATGGGGCATGAGCTTGGCGGCGAGAACACGGTGCGCGTCTTCACCACGCAGGACCGCTGGAACGCGCTGGCCCACAAGATTGCATCGATGGGCGATTTCAAGCCGGAGATCATCATCGAGAAGGCCGGTGTGGTGGAGATCGATCCGCGGGATGAGGATGCGGTGGCGGCGGTCAACGCACGCGTAGAGCCATGCCTGGTGACAGTGGCGGATCATGTGGGAATGGCGGTCATCCCCGCGTTCCGGCTGCTGGCCGGGCGGGTGGCCGCGCGGCACCCGGTCTTGTTGAAGGACACGCTCGATCCGCCGCGGGAAAACCGCGATTTCCTCCCCACCCTGCTCAGCGCCGCGCAAAACCTTGGCTCGCTGTTGTGCGACGGCATCGGTGACGCGGTGCTGGTGCGGGGCGAAACCGCGCCGGGGCAGTCGCTGCGGCTTGCCTACAACATCCTGCAGGCGGCCGGCGCGCGCATTTTCAAGACCGACTACGTCGCGTGCCCGAGCTGCGGCCGCACCTTGTTCAACCTGCAATCCACCACCCAGAAAATCCGCGCCGCGACCGGCCATCTCAAGGGCGTGCGGATCGCCGTGATGGGCTGCATTGTCAACGGCCCGGGCGAGATGGCGGATGCGGATTTCGGCTACGTCGGCGGCGCGCCGGGCAAGATCAACCTTTACGTCGGCAAGACCGCCGTGAAGTTCAACATTCCGGAAAACGAGGCGGTCGAGCGCCTCATCGACCTGATCCGCGAACACGGCAGGTGGATCGACACGCCCGAGCCGGCCACGGCCGAAACCTGAAACCATGACCGATTCCGACACGCTCACCGTCACGCGCGACAAGGCGTCGCTGGACCTGCCGTGGAAAGTGATTGTCCATGACGATCCGGTGAACCTGATGGGCTACGTCACCCGGGTGTTCATGAAGATCTTCGGCTACGACGAGAAAAAGGCCCACACGCTGATGCGCGAGGTGCACGAGCAGGGGCGTTCGGTGGTATGGAGCGGCCAGCGCGAGCGGGCGGAATTGCATGTCCAGCAGCTTCACGCCCACCAGCTCAAGGCCACGCTGGAAAAGGATATATGAAAATCACGCCCACGCTCGAAGGAGGACTGCGCGTCGATGTCGAGGACGCGGGCGACTGGTTCGTGCTGCGGGGCATCACCCGCGATGCGGTGTGCGGCGATGAAAGGCTATCGAGCCGCCTCGGCGCGCTGATCACCGACGAGGAGCTTTCCGCCGACTGGCGGGATATCGTCGAGCCCGAGCTTCAAGAAGGCTTCGAAGCCGACCTGGCGCATGTGGCCGGGGCGATCCGCGCTGCGGAGGAAGCCGGTGACGGCCACCTCTGGATCACGCCGGAGAACGCATGGCATTGGTACAGCGCGCTCAATCAGGCGAGGCTGGCATTGCACGGCATCCATCATTTCGAATCCGCCGATGGGCTGTCGCCCGCCGATCTGGAGCCGGCTGTCCGCGGCGCCTTCGTGCGCTCGCGGTTTTACTGTGCGTTCCAGTCGCTGTTGCTCGACCATGTGATGCGGTGAGGCGCGCTGTCTGTTAGAACGGCTTGCGCAGTCCCAGCCATGCTGCGGCGATGGCTGCGGCGAGCGAGAGCGCCAGCACCAGCCAGGCAGGCAGCACCTTGCGCTTGGCCAGCACCGGGGCCAGCCCGAGGAACAGCCACAGGCCGGTCTTGATCATCCACCACGATTGGCCCATCGGCGGCTTCTTCAACATCGCGAAACCCACCAGCAGGATCAGCAGCAGCGAGACTCCATGCAGGATGGAGGCCGATTTTTTGCCGCTGCCTGCCAACAGGGTGGCGCCGAGCGAGGTGAACAATCCGATCACGCCGGCGACGTGCAGCGTTTTGAGCATCAGGTAATCCATGGTGCGGAGTCTCCACGGCGTGGCAGATCATTCAACCCGGAAAACGGGCGGGCCTGGCTTGCGGGAAAACCACCCGCCTGTGCTGCGAGCCGTCCGCCATTGAGGACGGCTCGCTTTCAATGTGTATTCAGCGCTCGGTCTTGAGCTTCCAGTCGTCGGTGCGGAACAACGAGGCGGGCAAGCCTTCGCCGTTCACCAGGTTGGCGCCCTCGGGATTCGAGGCCCAGGCGTAGCGGACCGCCACCGGATTCGTCACCTCCTTGCTGGAGACCACCACCGATTCGCCGTCGATGGCCGCGTCGGCCCAGCGCCACATCCGGTCGTTGCCGGCGATCTCGAAGCGTTTGAGCGGACCGCCGTCGCGGCTCTTCAGGCCCTTGGCGTGGTCGAACTCGATGCGGATCGTGTTGCCCTCGATTTTCGAGCCCTTGTAGAGCGGGCCGGAAATCACGATTCCTTCCCTGCCATAGTCCTTGGCCAGCGCCCAGCGGGCGAGGCGCTCGCCGACATCAAGCTTGTTGGACGGGTGGATATCGTTGGCCATGCCGATGTCATTGATCACCGCCATGCCGGTCTTCGGCAGCGAAAGGGTGAGGAGCTGGGCGTTCTGCAATTCCGCCCACTCGTCCGGCACGCCGGGCTCGGTGCTGGGTTTCTTGAAATTGGCGAGTTGCACGAAATAGAATGGCATTTCCTTTTTCCAGAGCCTGCGCCAGTCGAGGATCAACTGCGGGAAAATCGTTTCATACTGCTTGGCCCGGCTGGCGTTGGACTCACCCTGATACCAGATCGCGCCTTTGAGCGCATAGCCGACCCATGGGTGGATCATGCCGTTGTAGATCGCCATGGGTTTGTTCGAATCCAGTGCCGGAGCGGATGGCTTTTGCGGCCGGCGTGGCAGCGGCTGCTTCTTTTCCGCCGTCTGATTCACCTCGTTGATTTCCTCCGTCTTCTGCTTCCAAACGGCGAGCGCATTCTCATGGTCGGCCATGACCTTCGCCTCGTCGTATCCGCTCATCGCGGCGTCGAGTTGATCGACGAGCTCCTTGCCCTCCGGCTCGGTCATCAAACCCTCGCGGCTGGTGAAGGCCTCGGATGGCTTGCCGCCCCATGCGGTGCAAATGATACCCACCGGGACTCCGACTTCCTTGTGCAGCTTGAGTCCGTAATAATAACCCACGGCGGAAAACCGGGCCGCATTCGCAGGGGTGGTTTCCAGCCACGACCCGGGCACCTTGCGCTGCGGTTCGACAGCCGTCGTTTGCTGCGTCAAAAACATCCGCAGTCCCGGGTGGTTCGCCGCGGGAATGTCCTCCTTGGCGCGCTCCGTTTGGGAAAGCGTCCATTGCATGTTCGACTGGCCGGATGCCATCCAGACCTCGCCGACGAGAATATCGTTCACTTCCACCGTGCCGCTGGATGAGCCGGTCACCTTCATCGGCCGGCCGGCCGCATTGGCTTCCATCGCCTTGAGTTCCACACGCCAGGACCCGTCGTTGCCAACTTGGGTGGCGGTCTTCTGTCCGCCGAATTCCACGGTCACGGTCTCCCCCGCGTCACCCCATCCCCAGACCGGGACGGCTTCGCCGCGTTGGAAAACCCCGTGGTTGCTGAACATTGTCGGCAATTCGACCGCAGTCGCGGTGACAACCATCGCTCCCGTGAGGAGCGCCATTCCCAGACTCTTGGTGTGGTGCATCCGCATTTTACGCCCTGTCTCCGCCCCGGTTATCACGGGATGGCGGGTGTTTGCGATCTCAGCGTTCCTTCTTTTTCCGCTCGGGCTTGGGATAAATGCAGGTCCGCACGGCTTCCTTCTGCCACAATTCGGCCAGTTCGCGAACTTTTGCCGGATGTTTTTCGCTGAGATCACTGAGTTCGGTTCGATCCTCCTCGATCGCGTAGAGTTCCCAAGGCCGTGTTTCCCCGGCGCGCACCAGCTTCCACGGTCCTTTCAGGATCGCGGCACTGCCGTAGTGTTCGAAAAGCAAGGTGCGTTCATCTCTGCGGTCGGCGGTGAAGCCGCCCGCAAGGCTGCGTCCCTCCATCGGCAGGATTTTCTGACCGGCGAAGCGCGCGGGATACTCCGCGCCGGAAAGCTCAACGCAGGTGGCCATGATGTCGATCAGGTGTCCCGGCTCGTGGCGCAATTGGTTGCGGGCCGCAATCCCCTCGGGCCAGTGGGCGATCAGCGGTGTGGCGATCCCGCCCTCGTGGTTGCTGCTCTTGTATTCACGGAACGGGGTGTTGGAAACATTGGCCCAGTTGCGGCCATAGGCGATGTAGGTGTCCGCCGGACCGGGCATTGCCCCGGGGCCTGAGCGCACCGGACGGCCATCCCGGGTTCGGTCCGGGATCATTCTGGTCTGCAACTCATCTTTGCCCATCGGGACGATGTCCTGGGGCAGCGGGCGCTTGGGAGCGGCGCGTCCATAGGCCTCGGCACAGCCGCCGTTGTCCTGCAGATAGAAAATCAGCGTGTTCTCGAACTGGCCGGTGGCCTTGAGGGCATCGACAATCCGTCCGATCCCCTGGTCCATCGAATCGACCATCGCCGCATAGACTTCCATGCAGCGCAGCTCCCAGCCGCGGGTGGAGGCATCCACCGCGTTCCACCGTGCGGCTGCCGGGCTCGGTTGCCAATTCCCGATGACGCCGAGCTCCTTCATTCTCCTGAAGCGCGCCTCGCGGATCGCCTCGTATCCGGAATCGTAACGGCCCTTGTATTTGGCGATGTCCCGTTCGAGGGCATGCATCGGCCAGTGGGCGGCGGTGTAGGAGACATACATGAAGAAAGGCTGTTCCGCATGGTTCGCCGCGTGCTCGCGGACATAACGCGATGCATGGTCGCTGATGGCGTCGGTATAGTAGTATTGCTCCGGCTCGTATTCCCCGTCGTTGTCGGGAGTGATCGCCTGGTTGTCGCGAGTGAGGGTCCAAGGGTCGAAGAAACTGCCAGCGCCGATGATGGTGCCGTAGAAGCGGTCGAATCCGCGCTGCAGCGGCCAGTTCTTCTTGTCGCCATCCGGCTTGAGCTGTGCGGTCACGTGCCACTTGCCCGCCATGTAATTCCGGTAGCCCGCGGGCTTGAGCGCCTCGGCGATGGTCACCGCGTTGCGTGAGAGGTCACCGCGGTAGCCACGCTGGCCGCCATCACTTGTCATCTCGCCGATGCCCGCCTGGTGGGCGTAGAGGCCGGTCAGCAGGGAGGCACGGGTCGGGCAGCAGCGTCCGGTGTTGTAAAACCGTGTGTAGCGCAGGCCGTTGGCCGCAAGCCGGTCCAGATTCGGCGTTTCGATTTCACCGCCGTAGCAACCGATGTCCGAGTAACCCATGTCATCGGACAGGATGAGGACGATGTTGGGGTTGAGGGCTGGCCGGGCACCGAGCCATGGGGTGGCGAGGGCCATCGGGATCGTGATGGTGACAATCATTGCCAATCCGGGAATCGTCATGTCCCGCGAATACCGTCCTCGAGCACCGTTCTTTTCAAATGCGCCACACAGCATGCCGTATGTTCCGCCAAGTCCGGCGAACGCGCTCCATCGGCCGCTGCCGGAGAGCCGATACCGGTCCGCAGGGCCCCGGCGGCCGGCATTCGCGGCAAATGAAATGCGGGTTGCCAGCCACGGCTCCGGGACGGAAGTTCGGCGCGTGAAACGCGGCAACGGCAAGGCATGACGGGATTTTCGGGAAACTGGAACTATCCCGCGGAGCTGCCGGTGGTGGAGCACCGGGAGGAAATCGTGGCCGCTTTGCGCAGGCACCAGGTGATCGTGGTGGTGAGCGACACCGGCTCGGGCAAAACCACCCAGCTGCCCAAGATGGTGGCGGAGGCGCTCGGGCCGGACGGCGGTCGCATCGGCTGCACCCAGCCGCGGCGCATCGCGGCGGCCAGCGTGGCCGGGCGCGTGGCCGAGGAACTGGCTGTCCCGCTCGGCTCGTTTGTCGGATACCAAGTGCGCTTCGAGGAGAAACTGACGCCGGAAACGCGCATCAAGTTCATGACCGACGGCATCCTGCTCGCCGAAACGCAGGGCGATCCGATGTTGCGGCAATACGCCGCGATCATCATCGACGAGGCGCACGAGCGGTCGTTGAACATCGACTTTCTGTTAGGCTGGCTGAAACGTTTGCTGGAGAAACGCCGCGACCTCAAGGTGGTGATTTCCTCGGCCACGCTCGATACGGGATCGTTCGCCTCGTTTTTCGCGATGGACGGCCAGCCCGCGCCGGTGATCGAGGCGCCGGGGCGGATGTTTCCGGTGGCGGAATTCTTCCTGCCGCCGGCCGATGACGAGGAACTGCCGCAGCACGTCGCGCGCGCGGTCGAGACGCTCACCGGGATCGATCCGCGCGGCGACGTGCTGGTGTTCCTGCCCGGCGAGCGCGAGATCCGCGAGTGCGCCGAGGTGCTGGAAGGCCGCCGTCACCGCGAGACGGAAGTGCTGCCCTTGTTCGCGCGACTCGGGCTCGGCGACCAGCAACGCGTGTTCCACCCGGGAAACAAGCGCCGGCTCATTCTCGCCACCAACGTGGCCGAAACCTCGCTCACCATCCCGCGCATCGCCTGCGTGATCGACAGCGGCGTGGCCCGCGTCAGCCGCTGGAGCCCGGGGCGCGGCGTGCAGCGCCTGCAGATCGAGCCGGTCAGCCAGGCCAGCGCGCGCCAGCGCAAGGGCCGCTGCGGCCGCGTGCGCGACGGCGTCTGCCTGCGGCTCTACGAGGAAGCCGATCTGACGGAACGCCCGGAGTTCACCGATCCGGAAATCCGCCGCTCGTCGCTGGCCGGGGTCATTTTGCGCATGAAGGCGCTCGGTTTGCCGGAAATCGACGAGTTCCCGTTCCTCGATCCGCCCGCGCCGAAGGCGGTGTCCGAGGGCTACCGCACGCTGCGCGAGGTCGGAGCGCTGGACCGCGACAAGCGGCTCACCGACTATGGACGTCGTATGTCGCGGCTGCCGGTGGACCCGCGGCTCGGGCGGATGCTCATCGAGGCGCGCGAGGAACATTGCCTGGCGGAAATGATCCCGATCGTGGCGGCGCTGGAAAGCAACGACCCGCGCGAGCGGCCGGCGGAGAAGACACGCGAGGCGGACGCGGCGCACGCGCGCTGGAAGGATGGCGAGAGCGACTTCACCGCCATCCTGCGGATGTGGCGGGACGTGGCGGAGTTCCGCGAGAAGAACGGCCGCTGGAAACGCAATGCGCTGCGGAAATTCTGCGCCGGGGCCTTCCTCAACATGCGGCGCGTGATAGAGTGGAGCAACGTCGCGGATGAATTGGAGGAATTGTTGGAGCGCGAGTGGAAGGCAAAGGTCGGCGGAATTTCCAAAAACGAGCCGCCCTACACCGCGATCCACCGCAGTCTGCTGGCGGGCGCGCCGCGGCAGTTCGGCTTGTGGGATCGCGAGAACAAGGCCTATCGCAGCGCGGGCGGCGGCTTTTTCGCGGTGTTTCCCGGTTCCGGGCTGTTCGGCATCCCGAAACGCCACGAGTGGGTGCTGGCCATGGAGCTGGTGGAAACCACCCGCCTGTGGGCACGGCGCGTGGCGCGCATCGATCCGGAATGGGTCGAGCAGGTCGCACCGCACCTCTGCCGCAGCCGCTATGGCGAGGCGCATTGGGATGAAAAACAGGGCGCGGTCTATGGCAAGGAAACCGTGATCTGCGGCGGCCTGCCGGTGGTGGCCGGGCGCCGCGTGCATTACGGGCGGGTGGATGCGACGGCCGCGCACTCCGTTTTCCTGCGCGAGGGGCTGTTGGGCGGCGGCTTGCGAAAACGCTGCCGCTTTCTCGATGACCTCGACGCGATGCGCGCGCAGATCGACGAGGTCGAGCAAAAGCTGCGCCGCCCCGGCGGCTTGTGGAGCGAGGAGGCGGTGCTGCGTTTCTGCGAGGAACGCGTGCCGCAAGACATCCACACCGCCGCGGCCTTCCACAAGTGGCTGGCGAAACACGACGGCGCGCTCGCGATTTCGCTTGGCGACGTGCTCGACGAAGAGCTGGCATCGCTCGATCTCGATCTGTTCCCCGACACGCTCGCGCACGACGGCGGGGAATACACCGTCTATTATCATGCCGCGCCCGGCGAGCGCGACGACGGCGTGACGCTCGGCGTGCATGTGGACCAGCTCCCGAAACTGCCGCCATGGCTGCCCGGCTGGGGCGTGGACGGCAATCTGCGCGAACGCGCGGAACTGCTGCTGCGCTCGCTCCCCAAGGACTACCGCCGCGCCTGCCAGCCGATCGCGCAAATGGCCGGCAGCTTCGCGGAACTGTGGTGCCGCGCGCCGAAGGACCGGCCGATCCTGCACGCGCTTTCCACCCACGTGAAGGAACACAACGGCGCGGTGATCCCGCAGGATGCATATGATATCTCGCGACTGCCACCGCATCTGATCACCCATATCTGGATCTGCGATGACGATGGCCAAGAACTTGCGATGGGCGATGACGTGGCGGTGTTGAAACTCCAGCTCGCCGACCGCATGAAATCCCGCTTCGAGGCCGCCGCGAATGCGGAAATCGAGCGCAGCGGCATCAGCAGCTGGGACGGCGAGGCCCTGCCGGATTGCGTGGAAACTCCCGGTGGCCCGGCGTTTCCCGCACTGGTGGACGAGGGTGGAAGCGTCGGCGTGCGCGCCTTCACCAGCGCCGCAAAAGCCGCGGAAGCACACCGTGCCGGCGGCGCGCGGCTGCTGTGGCTCGCCCATCCGGGGCCGGTGGACCACCTGCGGAAAAAGTTTCCCCTCGGCATCATGGCGAAGATCGAACTGCCTCGACTCGGCGCGGGCGGCACCTCGCTCGACGACTTGATACTGCTCGCCGCGGAAGGTGCGGCCGGCGGCACGTTTCCCAAATCGCCGCAGGCCTTCGCCGATCTAACAAACAAGGCGCGCGGCCGCTGGCATGACGCCGCGCGCGAAATCGGCGCGAGCCTCGACGAGATACTGGAAATCCTGCCCGGCATCCACGATTGGCTCGCCCGCCACCGCGGCGACCGCAACCTGGGCGAGATCGCCGAGGACCTCGACGAGCAGCTCGCGTGGCTGTTCCGTCCGCGCTTCGCATGGCACACGGGCTTCGCCGGCCTTTGCGATTACCCGCGGCGCTTGCGGGCGATCCGCTCGCGGCTCGGCCGGATTTCCTCACTGCCCATCGTGAAGGATCTGGAGAAGATGGAGCGTCTTCGCCGGCTATGGCTGCCATGGTTCCGCAAATGGACGGAAACGCCGGACGATCCCTCGCTGTGGCCGGCCGGCTGGGCGCTGGAGGAACTGCGCGTTTCGCTGTTCGCGCCGGACGTGCCGAGTGTCGCGAAGGTGTCGGAAAAGCGCATCGCGGAGATGCTTTCCTGATTCCGGCCTTGCTGCCGAGCGGCCGGATCCGCGGTGTTGACCGCGAATCTGGACAAACGCTGAAGGCTTGCAGGCGTTTTGGACAGGGGCGCACGCAACGTGCCCGCAAGGGCGAACGGCCGCGGCGTGAGCTTCCCGGGAACGCTGAGCCCCGGCTCGGCAACGCTCCGCTGGTCATGATGCGGGACCTTGACATCGGGTGGCGCACGTCAGAATCCACCCGAACCATGCGCGTGGGATGGTGCCCGATCATTATCAACTGCGGCAAAAGACCACCCCGGTTCGGGTTCCAATCCATCCACACCCCGGAAGGTGTGCAAGAATTGCCGGCGCCGGCATAACCACCGCCGTCCCCGCCTTCCACGACCCTCTCCGGGGTCGGATCCATTTGCGATGCAAGACCCCGGGTGCTTGTCGCTATCGCTCCTTGACCCGGGGCTGATTTCTCCGATCCCTGCGGGATTCATCATCTGGCCGACAGATTCGAATTCTCAAAGTCATTGGCTAATGATGCGAGTTTTGCAGATAGACGGCAGTGTCACTGTTTGTGCCGCATGGAAGTTTTCTGCGGATTCCCGCGCAAAGAACCGCCGGGAATCGCGGCTTGCCATCGGCGGATCGGGGCGATACCCAATCGTCCCCCGCCGCAGACGGCGGTGGATTCCACTGACCTATGAAGTTGGCGAAGCTGCTCAGCGCGGACCAGATCATCCTCGACATGAAGTCCGTGGACCACTGGCCCGCGATCATCGAATTGGTCGATCACTTGGTCGGCGCGGGAACATTGCCGGCCGAGTTGCGTGAGGAATCGCTCGCCGCGCTCAAGGCCCGCGAGGAGCAGGTGAGCACCGGGATCGGCTCGGGCGTGGCGATTCCCCATGCGTTTTCCGACAACATCGAGGACGTGGTGGCGGTCTTCGGGCGATCGAAGGAAGGGATCGATTTCGAGGCGTTGGACAACGCGCCGGTGCACTTCGTCATTCTTTTCATCGTGCCGCGCAAGGATTACCACCTGCACCTGCGGACCTTGGCGGCCATCGCCAAGCTGTTCACCAACAGCGAGATGCGCCAGCAATTCGCGGCCGCCCAAACGCGCGATGAAATCCTCGCGATTCTCGGCGGCAAGCCGCAGCAACCCGCCGCCCGGAACCCGATTCCCCATCATGACGCTCCTGCAGGATCTTGAAACCCGCCTTGCCGCCGCCCTCGCCACCGTGCTGGGCGAAGCGGTGCCCGCCGCCGTGACGCCCGCCGCCGATCTGCGCTTCGGCGATTACCAGAGCAACGCGGCGATGGTGCTGGCCAAGCAGCGCAGGACCAATCCCCGCGCACTGGCGCAGGAAATCATCGGCCGCATCGATCTCACAGGTCTCGCCACCGCCGAGATCGCCGGGCCGGGATTCATCAACTTCCGCATCCTGCCCGAGGCTTTCGCCGCCAAGGCCAAGGAGCTGCTCGGCGACCCGAATCTCGGCGTGCCCGCCAGCGGCTCGGGCAGGACCGTGGTGGTCGATTTCTCCGCGCCCAACGTCGCCAAGCCGATGCACGTCGGCCACATCCGCTCGACGATCATCGGCGACGCGCTGTGCCGCATCGCGCGCTTCCTCGGCTACCATGTGATCGCGGACAACCACATCGGCGACTGGGGCACGCAGTTCGGGATGATCATCCACGGTTGGAAAACCCGGCTCGACCATGTCGCGCTCGGCGCCGATCCGATCGGCGAGCTGGTGCGCGTTTACCGCCAGGTGAACGCCGCCACCAAGGAGGACCCCGCAGTGCTCGAGGCCTGCAAGGCGGAGCTGGTGAAACTCCAGGGCGGCGATGCCGAAAACCTCGCGATCTGGCAGGAATGCATCGAGGTTTCCAAACTCGGACTCGACCAAATCTATCAGACGCTCGATGTGAAGTTCGATCACTGGCTCGGCGAGAGTTTTTACAACGACCGTCTGCCGGGCCTGGTCGAGGAGCTGCTGGCCATGGGCATCGCCCGCGAAAGCCAGGGCGCGGTCTGCATTTTCTCGGACGGCGCCAAAAAGCCCGAGGAGGACCCGTTCATGGTCCACAAGGAGGATGGCTGGACCGACAATCCGGCGATCGTCCGCAAGGCCGATGGCGGATTCCTCTACGCCACCACCGACCTCGCCACGCTCGAATACCGCATCGACCACTGGCACGCGGATCAGATCTGGTATGTCGTGGGCGTGCCGCAGACGCTGCATTTCCGCCAGATTTTCGACGCCGCCGCGCGCTGGGGAAAAACCGGTGATTTCCGCCATGTCGCGTTCGGCTCGATTCTCGGCGAGGACCGCAAGTTGATGAAAACCCGCTCCGGCGACAACGTCGGGCTGGTGGAAGTGCTCGACGAGGCGGTCGATCGCGCAGCCAGGATCATCGCGGAGAAAAACCCGGATCTGGCAGGCGACGAGGCGGCCGAGGTCGCGCGCATCGTCGGCATCGGCGCGGTGAAGTTCGCCGAGCTCTCGCAGAACCGCCTCACCGACTATGTGTTCGCCTGGGACCGCATGCTGGCCCTGCAGGGCGACACCGCGCCCTACCTGCAATATTCGAGCGTCCGGATCCGCTCGATTTTCCGCAAGCTCGACGGCGCGTTCGACGCGGCGGGCGCGGGCATCGTGTTGGAAAAGGATGAGGAAATCCACCTTGCGCGCCTGCACGCGCGCTTCGGCGAGCTGCTGCCGCTGGTGCTCGACGACTTCCGCCCGAACCTGCTGTCGAACTACCTGCTGGAGCTGGCCCGCGCCTTCCATTCGTTCTTCGAGGCCTGCCCGGTGCTCAAGTCCGACGAGCCCGTCCGCGCCAGCCGCCTCGCGTTGTGCGAACTCACCTCGCGCATCCTCGTCACCGGCCTCGGCCTGTTGGGCATCCGGTGCCCGGAGCGAATGTGATCGATCGGGATCAATCGCGCATCCGTCCGGTCCTGAGCCGCTCGGTGGTCACCAGTGCGAGAAACCGCGCGTAGTCCTCCTCGCGGGTCGAGGAAAGCATGAGATAGGTATAACTCCGCCAATGTGTCATCTCCTCGAGCGCGTTGGTCATGCGCAGGGCGATGACCTCCTCGCTGTCCGTGCCGCGGCCGGAGAGGCGGCCGCGGAGTTCCGCTTCGTTGGGCGGCATCACGAACAGGTCCACCATCGCGCTGCGGATCACGGGATCGCCACAGGCGCGGATCTGCGCCGCGCCCTGGACATCGATGTCCATCACCACGTCCCTGCCCGCTGCAAGGTGGGCCAGAACCTCGGATTTCAGCGAGCCATAGAAGTTCCCGTGCACCTCGGCGTGCTCGATGAAGTCGCCGGCGGCAAGGCGCGCCTCGAAATCGGCCCGGGCGAGGAAATGGTAGTCGAGGCCGTCGGTTTCCCCGGGGCGCGGCGGGCGGGTGGTGCAGGAAATCGAGTAGTGCGCCTCCCCGGCGTCGGCGAGGCGGCGGCAGAGGGTGGTTTTCCCGGAGCCGGAGGGACCGGAGACGACGAGCAGCATTCCTGTGCGTGCGGGCATGCCGCGATCATGCGGAGCGGACGCCCGCTGGCAATCCACGATGCGCATGGAAAATCGCGCATTGATCCGCGGCGGCGGCCGGCGGATGCTGGGCGGCGGAACCCATGCTCTCCCCCGTTTTCCAGGATCTGCTCAAGCCGCAATGGCGGCTGGTGATCGAGATGCTCAAGCGGCACGGCGGCATGCCGGTCAGCGACTTGGCGCGGCTGACGGGTTCCAACTACATGACGGTCAAAACGCACTGCGACCAACTGGCGAAAGCCGGCTACCTGTCCCTCACACGGCTGCCGCGCACGCAGGTGGGACGGCCGGAGTTTTTCTACAGCCTATCGGCCAAGGCGGACGCCCTGTTTCCCGGGCCCGGGACGGATTTCACCCTCGGCCTGCTCGATGCCCTGTGCCAGATGCAGGGGGGGAACGCGGCGGACAAGCTGATGTTCCAGTATTTCCACACGCTCGCCGCGCGGCTTGAAAAAGCCCTGGAACCGCTCAGCACGCCGGATGCGCGGGCGCGCAAACTGGCCAAATTGCGCGTGGCCGCCGGCCATGCCTGCGAATACGAGCAGCCAGGCGGCGCGCCGGCGCGCCTGGTCGAGTGGCACAATCCACTCGGGCGCATTCTGGAGCGATACCCGCACGCGGTCGGCTTCGAGCAGCGGATGATCGAGCAATTGCTCGGCACCCGCGTGATCCGCAAGGAAATCCCGGGCGGCCGTGAGACCATGCCGCAGGTGGTCTTCGAGCTGGCCTGAGCCACAACAACTCCGCCAGCAGTCCGAGCAACGCGGTCGGGGAGACCGGTCAGGTCGTTGAAAACAATCCTTCAGCCCGCGATCACGAATTTCGGATCGTAATAGGAGAGGGCCTGGATTTCCCCGTCGGCGTTTTCATACAAGATGACCACATAATTGCCGGGGGAATCCGGCGAGATGTTGCCGATGGTCTTGTCGCCCATGCGGATCATGATTTCGCCGCGGGTGCGCCCGAGTTCGACCGTCGCGATTTTGAGGCGTTTGGCGAACGCGCGCTCCGGTTGCTCGCGGCCCTCCACGGCCAGATCGACCGCGGTTTCCTCGGCGCGGCAGACCGAAACGATCGAGACGCCGTAGCCGCGCTCGACGTCCTGTTGTTTGAGGCGCAGCAGCTTGATCGCCCAGATCGGCGGATCGTCCTCCTTTTTCGGCGGCACGCGTTCGGCGAAGGCGATCACGGTGAGCGTCTCGCCGTTGCCCAGGCGGACGCTCGTGCTGCCGGTCTGGACACCCTCCTTGCGCACCTCGATCTCCAGTTCGCCGGCCTTGATGCCGTAGCCGCCGGTGGTTTGGCCGAGCGCGTAGCCATCGGCATAGAGGTTGCGGCCGTTCACGATGAACGTGGCCTTGCCGGTGCCGGGCGAAACGGCGTTGACGATGCGCACGAAGCCGACTTCCGGGCGTGCGCCGTTCTGGGCAAGGACGACGCCGGTGGCGGCGAGCAGCAGGGCGAGGATGTTAGAAATCGTTTTCATGGAGGATGCGGAGTCGGAATTTCGCGGGATCGGGCACGCCGTTGGAATCGCGCTCGCCCGGATCGGCGAAGACGGTGAAGACCTTGCGGACTTCCGCGAGCACCTCGGGCGTGGCCGAGATGGTGGCGGCGGGCGCGACGGACTGCCCGATCACCCACACGCGGAAATTCCGCGAGCGCACGGTGGCCGCCTCGAAGACGCGGGCGAAGGTTTCCTCGGCGGCGGAGTCGGTCCATTGCAGCAGCGGATAGCCGCTGCCGGTGAATCCGCTGAACACGCGCTCGTTTCCGAACACGCGCGTGCCGTTCTGCTCGCGGGCATTCGCCAGCTCACCGGTGCCGGCATAGGGGCGCGTGCGGAGGATGGCATCGGCGATGCGGCCGGAAACCTCCGTCAGGTCCGGCAGGGTCGAGCCACTCAGTTTCTGCACCCGCGGGTAGCGCCGGCCGGCGGCCTGGTCGTGGGAGTCGTTGATGAAGCGCCGCATTTCCGGGTCCTGTCCCAGGCGGCCGGCGATCATCATGCGCAATGCTTCGCGGGTGGCGGTGTTGAGGTTCACATGGCCCGCGATTTCCACCAGCGGCCCCGCGCGCTCGTCGGCATTTTCGGAACGCGGGCGGCCGGCATGGAACAGGTCGAGCAAGTGCGCCGCGCGCTGGCCGGGCTCATCGAAGCGCGGGTGTTCCGGGCGGCCGATGCGCAGCGTGTTGCCACCGCCATGGTCGGCGCTGGCCGCGCTGGAAGCCAGCACGTCGCCCCATGGATATCCAGGGCGGTTGCTGGTGGAGGTGCGCACGCGCCACATCACCGGATCGTAGGTGCGGCCGAGTTCGGTGACGCTGAGGAAACGCCCGAGGTTCGACAGCCGGGTGGGTGCCTCCTCGGGGCCGAGCGAAAGGTCGGGAAGTTGATTGTAGAACCGCGGGTCGTCCGGGTTGATGCGGTGGTCGTCCGAGAAAGCGCCGGCCGTCATTCCGGCCAGGCTGTAGATGTTGTTGCCGCCAAACGGCGAGTCGTGCCCGCCGTCCGGCCACTCGGAGGGGAGCACGCGGCCATAGACGAGATTGTGGCGGGAGGCGCTGGTGTAAACCGTGCCCTCGCGGATGTTGCGGCGGTTCGGGCTGTAGTTCTGCGGGTAGATGTTCGCATCCTGCGGCGCGGAAAGATAATATGACATCCGCGGATCGCCCATGTTGTTGATGAAGCCGGAGCCGCCGTTGTGGGAGTGCCCGGGAATGGTGGTGCGCAGTTTCTGGCGGGACTGGTTCTTGGTGTCGCTTGGGTAAAAAAGAGAGGTATCGTTGCGGTGGATGCCGCCGCGGCTTTGGTCGGCGATTTCACCATTCCAGCGCATGCGGTATCCGGAGCCCCGGGCGGCATAACTCTCGCCGGACAGGATCAACGGGCTGGCGATCCATTCGTCAGAGGCCACGGCGTCGAGGGTGTAGGTGACCGTGCCACAGTTATAAACCCGGTATTCGTTCGGCTGCAGATCCACGGCGAGGGGCGGGAGCCAGAGATAACCATCGCTTTCGATCAGCTTCGGGTCGGCGTGGGTCATGTCGCCGAGGCTGATCATGTTCGGGTTCGGCGGGATCTGGAATTGATATTTCGTTTCGTAGCTCACCTGCGCCTGGCCGCTCACGGGAACATGGTTCATGTTCCAGAGTTCCACATAGACGGTGGCGGAGAGCACGAGGAACTTGCGGCCGTTCTCGGTGCGGACGGTCTCCCAGCGGGTCTTGAGCAGGTATTCGCTCACCAATGGGTAACCGTCGATGCCGCGGTAGCCGTTGCCGGCGGTGGCGTCGTTGTCGGCGTCGGCGTAATCGAGCGCGTTGGCGGCGAGGGTCTTGAAGTAATCATCGGGGAAGCCGCCCTTGCGTTTTTCAAAGTCGGGCAGGGCGCGTTTGATCAGGCCGGCCATTTCGGCGACGGCGGAGTCGCGGTCGCCGGCGAGCAGGCGGTTGAGGTTGAGTTTCGGTTCACCGGCGGCGGCGGGATCTATGCCTGCGGCATGCGGGATGAGTGGTCGTTCGAGGTATGGCTGGAGGTTGCTGGCGAGCCCGCGTTCCACGGCGCGGGCCTTGGGGTCGGCGAGGTCGCCGGTGAAGCCGCCATCGGCGGCGGCGGCGGTCAGGCGTTCGAGCGGCGGCTGGATTCCGGCGGCGGCGAGTTGCGCATCCGGGGAAACGAGTAACTTGCGGTTTTTCAACAGCGTTTTGCCGAGTTCACCCTGTGCATCGTCGGTGGCGGCTGGATCGAGGGCGAAGAGCGCGATCTGGTCGAGCGCCGGTTGGTCATCGGCCTCGGCTTGGTCGTTGAACCCGGGCGCGGGGAACGGCCATGCGGCGCGGGCGTGGACGCCGGTTTCACCCTTGTCGTTGCCGGCGATGGCGGGATCGACGCGTCCTTGCAGGTCTTCCACCCAGTAGGCGTAGCGGGCGACCACGCGGCCTTTGCCGTCGCGCACCCGCAGCCAGGCGGCGCGGGCCTTGTCGAGCCATGGCAGGGTGGTGAAATCGAGGTGCTCGCCGGCACCGCCGGTCAGCCCGTCGATTTCCGGTGCCGCAAATGGCGCGTCGTCCGGGCGCTCGGTGGCACTGAAGAGCGGGATGTAGCGGAAATTGAAATCATCGGCCGGGCCGGTGGTTTCCTTGCCGCGGGCGATGAACAGATGCGGCGCGGGCTCCGCTCCAGGGATGACAGGGTTTTGCCGGCTGGACTGGATGACGAGGAAATCGTCATTGGCGGTTTCCGCGTTGAGAATGCCGCGGACGTCTTCGAGTCCGGCGCGGGCGGCGAGTTCGGCGCGTTCGCGGTCCACGAAGGAGCGCGCGGTATTGCGCTCGATGCCTACCACGAGCAGCGCGCCCACCGCGAGGATGAGCAGCGCGCCGGCGACCACCAGCACGGCCGGCAGGGCGAATCCGCGATGTTTGTCAGAAAGATTCATCGTTTCCAAAACGGATCATGGCTCCGTAGGTTTCGAGGTGGCGGTTTCGCTCGGTGTCTGTGATGGTCCCAAGCTGGCGGTTGCCGCCGTCCCAATCGGCGGTGGTGCGCAGGCGGCCGGCGAGTTCGCGGCGGACGATGACGATGCGCACATCGATGGCCTCGGGCCCTTGGTTTGGATTGCGCGGCCACTCCCGCCATTGGCCGGATTGGTCGTGCGACATCGGGCGCGCCTCGAAGGCGGCGACGTTGAAGGCGACAGGTTCGTCGAATGTGTCATCGGGTTGGAACAAGGAAGCGACAGTGTCATTTCCGAGGGCCGCGAAGGAATCGGCGCTTTCGCGGAATCCGCGCATCAGGCAGCGCACGGTCTTGCCGCCGATTTCGAGGTCCTTGATGTAATAATGCACCGCGCAGAGGTCGCCGATGCGGCCATCGCGCGATTGCGCCTCGGCGGGTTGGAGGCTGAGGAATCCGAGCTGCGAGGCGGGCCAGGCGGTGCCGCTGTTTTCGACGACAGTCTCCGGGTGGAAACGCGCGGTGGCGAGATCCGAGGTGAGCTGGCTGATCAGTGCGCGGGCCTCGCGCTCGGTGACCACTCCGCCGCCAATGCGCTCGTAGCCCTCGCCGGAACTGCCGAGCAGGGCGGCGGCCGCGACCAACACGATGGATCCGACCACCACGGAGGCGAGCAATTCGAGCAGGGTGAAGCCGGGGCGGCGAGTCATGGGATGCGGGTGTGGAAGTCGAGCTTGTCGCGCCGTGCCGCGGCAGCGGAGGCCGGATATTCGACGGAAATCCGCGCGTCGAGCATGGGCGTGGTGCCGGGTGTCGCGTTTCCGGAGGTGGCCGCGAGGACGGCGATGTAGCGCACC
This sequence comes from Luteolibacter sp., assembly GCA_049430545.1. Classification (GTDB taxonomy): domain Bacteria; phylum Verrucomicrobiota; class Verrucomicrobiia; order Verrucomicrobiales; family Akkermansiaceae; genus Luteolibacter. The sequence continues at coordinate 9,293 of JBMTCD010000001.1, read as the reverse complement.
GGCCGGCCGTCGAGTTCCTTCAGGCCGCGGTCGTATTGTGTTTTGGAAACCTTGCCCAAGGTGCCGCCGTCGGCGGTGAAGGCGAGCGCCCAAACCTCGCCCGCAGGCGGGAAGGTCTGGCCGGTGGCGGTGGCGGTGAAATATTGCGGGCGTCCATCGCGCGAGGCTTCGATCTCCCGCATGCAGGCACGGACGATCCAGGTGGCCCGGGTTTCCGCCTGCGCGGAAGAGCCGCTTTTTCCGGCCTCCGCCAGCGCGCCGAAAACCAGCGGCACCGCCACCGCGAGCACGCCCACCGCGATGACTGCCTCGACGAGCGAGCTGCCACGCGGGACGTTGCGACATGGGGTGGAGGGTTTCATTCAGTTCGTGCGGTAGGGCCGGGCGATCACGCGGCCGATCTTGAGACGATTCTCGGCGATCCCCTGTTGTTCTCCGCGCCGGACGGGGACGGCGGTGCCGTTGCGATAGCCACCCTCGGCGATACGGAGCTGGACGGGGCTGGAGCCCTCCGGAAAGCGCAACCCGCCGCGCGGATTGAAGGCAAGGGCGTGGACTTGCACGGTGCGGGCATTGGTGCCGGTGCCGTAGCGGATCCGCAGTTCGGGGGCATCGAGCGGATTCGGCAATGGCCCGGCGGATTGCCCGTTGTCGTCGCCGGCGGCCAGCACCACGCCGTTGTCCAACACCCGCCAGCGATTCATCAGCACGGCAGGCACTTCGCCGGTGCTGTCTTCCGGCCACTCGTCCACCTTGAACAACCCGAGGCGGCAGCGGTTGTCGCTGGCCGGCAGGTCGCCGGGCTCGGCGATGGCCAGAATCACATGCGAGCGGGTGGTGATGGCTGCGGTGCGCGCCTGCTCGATCAGGCCGGTCACGCTATCGGTGGCCGCGCGGCGTGCCTGGGCGCCGGTGTCGCCGAGCAATCGGACCCCGGCCACCAGCAGGATGCCGATGATTGCGATCACGGCGAGCATTTCCACCAAGGTGAACGCGCGTCTGCCGATGCCGGGATGCCAACGTTGGGGAAAATTCACGATTCGTTCATGTCATTTCAGGTTTCCGGCGTGCAGGCATCGTGCCAACACGAAGTAAACACAGGGCCGAATCTGCATTCGAAACCCCGGCCGTCAACCATCGGCTGCAGTGACAGAATCGTCACCGGTGGCGGAAAACCAATGTCGGGCATTCGCAAGTGCCTCATCGCTTGTCGGGAGTATCGCGCTCGCGGCCGCCGCCGAGGATTCCATCAAGCAATTGATTGACCTCGCGCACGGCGCGGTTGCCTTCCTCGATGATTTTCACGCCTTTCTCGATCGCCTGTTGGGGATCGTCGCCGAGCACGGTGCGGGAAAACTTGAGCACTTTTTCCCCGCCGCTGCCGGGGATGGTTTCGAGCAGCCGCAGTCCGGCGGCGGCGATCATGCGGTCGCCGAGGTCCTCGCGCGGCTTGTCGAGCGTGCCGGTGACGCGCATCGGCGCCCACAACATGCCACGAGCGCCCGGCATGAAGACATGGGTTTCCGCTCCGGGCACGGCCGCAAGCGTGCCGGGTGCCACGCCCAGCATGAAATCGCCGTCCAGTTGGCGCTCGCGGATGGTCAGGCGGCCCTCCAGCCGGACCTGGCTCTCGCTGGCAAGGACGATGGGATCGAAAACCAATGCCCCATCCTGCCAGCGCCAGTCGGCCCGGGCCTCGCTGAGCATCAGGGTGCGGAAGCGGCTGGTGTCGAGGTATGCGGCCAGGACATCGAGCACCGGCAGGGCGGTCAGCACGCCGTTTTCCAACACCATGTGGCCATTGGCGGCGGTTTGCCCGGCGCTGCTTTGCAAGACGAAATCCGATCTCAGCTGGCCGCTCAGCCGGCGTGCCCAGTCCTCATTCATCAATTCCCCGCACTTCACTCCGGTCAGCTCTCCATCCAGCGTCAGGCGCTTCGTGGCGCGGTCCCACTCGCCATCCGCCGTCAGCCGGGCGGCGGTCCATGCGCCGGCCTCCAGGCCCGTCAGGAAAACCCCGTGCGGTTGCACGTGGATCCGCGCCCGCTGCAATCGCAGCTCGGGCAAGCTTTCCAGTGGAAACATGAGCGTGCCCCCGGCAAGCACCGCGCGGTAGGAATTGGATCCGCCTGCTTTTTCCACATCGAGCCGCATGCCGCTCGCCGTCAGCGGCCCCTGATCGGTGACGGCCTCCAGTGAAATTTCATCCAGCACCAGACCGTTTGCCTCCACCTTGCGGGGCAGCCAGCCGTCCCGTTGCGCCTCGTCCAAGGCGGCGGCCGGCTGGCGTGGCGGCGCTTGGCGATCATCCTGCCTGCCGCGCATGTCCACCTCGACTGTGAGCCGCCGCGCACGCGAATTGCGGAGTTCCCACACCCCGCGCCGCACGCCGCCGAGCGCCAATTCCGTATGCAATCCCTCGACCCGGAGTTCGCGGACCGGGCCTTGACCCGTGGCCGCGAACGAATCGGCATCCACCGAAAATCCATCCCAGCGCAGTGGCGTGAAGCTGCCATCCACCCCGGCAGCGGCACTGGTTTTTTCCGACAACAATTGCCGGAAGGCATCGCTGCGCAGGTAATTCCGCACCGCCATGAAAACCACCGCCGCCGCCACCAGGCCCACGGCGATCAAGCCCGCGGCCATCGTCGCCAACCGTCCGCCACTCCGGCCCCTGCGCCTGCGCTCCCTTCGGTTCATCGGCGCACTTTAACGACGGCCGCGCGCTCCGCAAGCCTGTGCAAGCGCCCGGGATCACGCGCCGGAGTGCCGCCGCACCACGCGTGACGTGATGCCGGTGAAGATTTCCCACGCGATGGTGCCGGCCTTTTCCGCCACTTCGGTCACCGGGATGTTCGGGCCGAACATTTCCACCTCGTCGCCTTCCCGCGCTTCGGGCACGGCGGTCGCATCCACCATCACCTGGTCCATCGTCACCCGCCCGAGAATCGGACAGCGCCGGCCGTGGATGAAAACCTCCGCGCCCCGGCCCGAGACATGCCGCGGGTAGCCATCGCCGTAGCCGATCCCCACCGTGGCCACCCGCGTCGGCGCGGCGGTCACGTATTCGCGGCCGTAGGAAACGCCATGGCCGGCCGGCAAGGTGCGCAAGAGCGTGATGCGTGATTTCAGCGTCATCACCGTGGCAAGCCGGGCTTGGAAATCCGGCAGTGGCGATACGCCGTAGAGCATCAAGCCCGGCCGGGCGAGATTGCACAGGCCGCGGTCGTAGCCGAGCAGCCCCGCGCTGTTGAGCAGGTGCCGCCACTTGAAACGATCCGGACCGCCGAGCGCGCCGATGATTTCCCGATACACCGCGATCTGTCCCCGGGTGAACTCCGCGTCCTCGTCCGCCGACGGGCAATGCGAGCCGATGCCCTCGATTTCCAAATGCGGCATTCGTTCCAATACCGCCATCGCCTGCGGCAAATCCGCCGCTACGAAGCCGCCGCGGCCCATCCCCGTGTCCACCGCCAGATGCACCTGCTGGCGCACCCCCGCCGCCGCCGCCAACTGGTCGAAATGCTTCGCCTCCGCCAGCGAGGAAATGCAGGGCGTCCAGCCGCGCGCCACGATCTCCGCACGCTCGGACTCCCAGGTCGGCCCCAACAGATAGACCGGTGTCGCCACGCCCGCCGCACGGATGCGGCGCGCCTCGCCCACGTTCGCCACGCCGAAAAAAGCGATGTTACGCGCCGCCAGCATCCGCGCGATTTCCTCCAACCCGTGGCCATAGGCCCCCGCCTTCACCACCACCATCAAGTCACACCCGGCGGCCTCGCGCGCGACCCGCAGGTTCGCCACCATCGCCGCCAGATCGATCTCCGCCCACGCCCTCGGCGGGGAGCTTGGAATCATCTCGTCCACAGCCGCGACGCTGCACGATGCCCAAAACCCTGGCAAGACCGCGTGTTTGTTTCACCGCCAAGACGCCAAAACGCCAAGGAAACAAGCCACGAACACTGTCCGGTTTCACCGGACTTGATTTCGACGGCCTGGAAGGTGTCGGGGCCGGTTTCGATGACCTCGAACTGGCTGGAGCCGGTCAGGATGAAGCGGCCCATCCGGCGGTCGGCATCCACAACGCCTTGGAGGTTCGAGAAAAGCCCGGGCGCGCTGGACTTCGTCGAGGATGGCTACCTCGGACGCGTGGCGGAGAAAAGCGCGTGGATCCTCGGTCGCCAAAGCACGGGTATCCGGGCCTTCGAGCGCGACATCCAGACCGGTCAGATCGGCGGGACTCGGCCAGCTCGAGATCGGCATAGGCCCGCAACCCGCCTTGCACGCCGATGGTCCTCTCGCCGTCGAAATACGAAGAACCCAAGGTGACGATGTTGGCGGCATCACCGAGCGAGCCGTCGGCCACGATGCCGAGCACCGCGGGCAGGGCGGCTTGCGCATCCCCGAGAGTGATGGGTCCCGTGAAGTCGCTGTCGAGGAAGAGCGTGGCCGGATTCCCTTGATCGCCCACGACCGAAATCCCGCCGCTATGCGAATTGGTACCCGCCAAAGTGAACGTGCCGCCGCGTCCGCCCAGGCCCAGCACGCCAGTGCCGGTGATATCGCCAGCCAGGCGCAGCGACTGGCCGGCGGCGACGCCAAGGATGCCGCCATCAATGGTTGGGTTACCCGAAAGTTGCAGCGCCCGTGTCTAGTTGGTGTAACCGACGGGCATATCGATGGAAGCCGTTGAAAACAGACCGTTTCCGCCGACACGGCATTATCATTTTGAAGGAAATTTACGTGTCAGGCGTTGATTGCATGAAAAATCCTAAACAAAGGACGCTCATTCGTCTGTGATGGGGCCGGATGAATGCCACAATCGTCCCAAGAAACTCTGGCTCAAAACCCTCTCGCGCAACACCCGGGTCATCCTCAGCGGCATGGACATCCCCGCCGCCTACCAGCCCGGTTGCGATTCGCAAACCGCCGAGCGCGCCCTGCCGCTCAGGAAAGCCCGGATCGAAAGCCTGCGCGACGCGCTGTTTGAAGAGGAGACACCCGCTCCGAAAACCTCAACCTCAACGGCAATCTCGCCGTGCTGCGCTGTGCCCTCATCGCCCTCAAGACGCGCCACGCCGCCCACCTCTCATGGCCTCATCTTTTCGAGAAGTCCGCAGCAAACCCGTCACTCCCCTTCAACCTCGTGTGCAACAATGCCTCCAAATGAAAAAGCCGTGCTCTGAACCCGTGTCAGTCCCAAAAAAATGTTGAATTGACACACCTGACCCATATGCCGAAATCCCCAGATTCCATGTCAAACCGACGGCAAGCATTTTCGCCCCAGTCAACCCCTTCCCATGCCCAAGGGCCAATCGGCGCGGGCTTTTCGGAAATGGCGGGACGCTCCGGTTTCGCGCTGGTGGCGACACTTTCGCTGATGATTCTGCTTGCCATCCTGGCGGTAGGCTTGCTCAGCCTGGCCACGGTGAGCTTACGCGCCGCATCCTCCGGCGCGGCCGCCGCCGAGGCCCGCGCCAATGCCCGCCTGGCCCTGATCCTCGCCGTGGGCGAAATCCAAAAGTCGCTTGGCCGTGACGAGGCGATCACCAGCCCGGCGGCAATCCTCGACTCCAATCCCGATACACCTGAGCCGGACGGTGTGCGCGATCCGCATCTCACCGGTATCTGGGCGGCGCGTACTGAGGCGCTCGGCACGCGCCCGGATTACGACCGCTCCGCCCCATTTCGCCGTTGGCTGGTTTCCAACGCCGACCCGCGCGCTGCCGAGAGCCTCGAACTTGCGCGGTCCGGCTCGCTCTCCGAGCCGGTGGTCATGGTAAACCTGCCCGTTCCTGCCGGCGACAGCCCCCGCCGCGAAGTCCGCGCCGGGCGCGTGAAAACCGAAGCCGGTGCCTACGCCTGGTGGGTTGGCGACGAGAATTGCAAGGCGCGCGTCGGTTTTGCGGACGAATTCGACCGCGCCGGCATGCCCGCCGTCGCTGACTTGCTCGCCGGCTTCGCCACTCCCGGCGGCCACGGTATCCGGGCGGTGCCGGGGTTCGGCGATTTTCCATCGAATACGCCCGTCTCCGACCGCCTGATCACCCACTCGACCATCGGCTTGGCCGACGCCGACGGCGGACGCCCGGCTGAGTTTTTCCATGATCTCACGCCCTATTCGGAAAGCGTGCTTGCCGATGTGACGAGAGGATCGTTGCGACAGGATCTCAGCCTTTATCTTGAGCGGCAGGATATCAACTGGCTGGACGGCTGGGGTTGGCCAGGCGGCAAAAGCCGCCCGCCCGCAGTGCCCCGCGGCCCGAACGGCGCCTATGCCCTGAGCCTCCCGGCGGAATACGACGTGCTGTCATGGAAATCCCTCCATCATTGGCAGAACATGCACCGCCGGCAGCTGAAAACAAGTCCCCACATGCCCTTGGTGGCGATGCGGAACTACACCGCGCTCGACCCGGTGCACAACGCGGCGTGGAACTCCGGGGTGATGAGAATCTCACCGGTTCTCGCGCGCATGCAGATGATCGTTTCCTATGGCGTGCGCAAGACCGGCCCCGGGGCCGTGCGCGGCACTTTCAACTACGACCTCTTCATGTACAGCTATCCGGTTCTCACCCTTTGGAATCCCTACAGCGTGGGTCTCGAAGTGGAGCAGTGGAGCGTCTTTCTCCACACCCTGCCGTTGGAACACGCGGTCTACCGCAACGGAACCAAGATCAATCTCTCCGGCGGCGGCACGCGCAACGGGAATTACAACTGGGGCTGGCCGCACGGCAACATGGTCATGCGCTTCGGCGATGCGGGCACGCCCGGCATCACCTTCGCCCCCGGCGAGGCCAAGGTCCTCACCTATGCCGCATCCCAATCCGGCGGTTTTCACGCCCACGACATGGTGGCCGGCATCCGCCCGTGGCTGCCGCCGACCGCCGCCAACCCTCAGGGACAGGCCGGCCAAGCGCGGCACCTCGGCACCATCACCGGCGCTGATACCGACCGGATTGAGATCGAAACAACGGGATCCAGTTGGAACACCTCCGCCGCGTCGTACAGCAGCTTTCAGACGACTTTCTGCTACCGCTGCGAATCGAAAGCGGTCCATCGCGGCCACCCGGAGGATTTGCGTCGGCAAATGTTCACCAGCCAAGTGGCCTGGCGGGTCGAGGCCGACGCCGGCAATCCGTCGATTGATTTCATCTCACGGAGCAATTTCCCGAGCATGACGCTCGGCCAGCTTGACAACGCACCCTCGCCGTTCCTACATCTCGATGTCCGTCTCAAGACACTCGACGAAGTCCGCCTGCCCAACAAGACATGGCTGCACAACATTCCGCACCATCCCTATGCGGCAGCCACCTCGACGCAGAAACACCGCGAGGTGGACGCCGCCACCAATTTCTTCGCCCACCCATACACCGTCTCCTTCGAGCAGATCAACGGCATCGAGGGACTCGTCCAGAACCGCCCGTTTTTCGGGCCCAGCAACAGCCCGTCCGGACGCGGCACGATCATCGCGCAGGACATCCCGCTGGCACCGCTCACCTCGCTCGCCCAGTTGCAGAACCTGCCGCAAGTGCCGATCGAGGCACTCAACTGGAGCGGCTATTACTTCCAGAACCAGGCCATCGGCAACTCATTCGCCTCGCCCGGGCTTCCTCCGCAGGAGATCAAGCAACGCTCGTTCCCCTTCTATCTCGGCGAGTATTTCCCGTGGCAGGGCGGCGACCTCGCGGGGAATTTCTATCCGGACTGGACTTGGTTCAACAACGACCACTACACCATCCCGCACGCGCCGGCGTCCATAATCGACCGCAGCTACGCCGCCAACCATCTGCTCTTCGATTCGTATTTCTTCTCATCCCTGGCCGCTCAGCAAGGGCCGATCTTCAAAAGCCATGGCAGGGAACGCCCGGTCCGCCAGGTCTTGCAGGAGTTTTTCGAAGGCACCCGGCCCGCGCCAAACGCCGCTTACCGCCCTTACCTCGGCCGGAGCGACCCCGCCGCGATCCTCCAAACCCTGGCCTCCAGCCGCCTGGGGGTCACGGCCGACGCCCATCGCCTCGTCGCCGCACATCTCACCGCCGCCGGCGGTTTCAATGTGAATTCCACCTCCGTGCCGGCATGGACCGCGCTGCTTGCATCCGCCCATCTCAAGCGCCCGGTCACCTTCAATTCCCGCGGCTCGCTGCTGGCGAGGGATCCCGCGCGTTTCGTTGTTTCCCGGTTTTCCGCCCCGGTGGGCGGGCCGGCCGACGGCCAGGCCGCCTCCGAGGAAAACCGCTGGCTCGGATACCGCGAGCTGACCGGGACGGAAGTGAGCGAGCTGGCGGAAGCGATCGTCAAACAGGTCAAGCTGCGCGGCCCGTTCCGCTCGCTCGGCGAGTTTGTCAACCGGCGGCTCACCAATGATACCGATCTCGCGCTCTACGGAGCGGTGCAGGCCGCGCTTGAAGATCCCTCGGTCAGCATCAACCACGCCTACCGCGGCGACCGGATCACCGCCTCCGATCTTACAAAACGCGCCTATGCCGCCAATTACAGCTTTCCCGAAGCCGCGCTCGGCCCGCGCCACCAAGGCACCCCTGCCTATATCTCCCAAGCCGATATCCTCACGCCGGTCGCACCGATCCTCAACGCCCGCTCGGACACCTTCCTGATCCGTGGCTATGGCGAAGCCCGCTCCGCCGACGGCCAAGCCGTCACAGCCCGCGCGTGGTGCGAAGCGGTCATCCAGCGGGTGCCCGATTACATCGATCACGCCGACAGTGCCCACACAGCCGCCTCAGACCTGAAATCGTCGGCCAATCGGAACTTCGGCAGACGTTTCCTGGTCAAGTCGTTCCGCTGGGTGCCGGCTTCGGAAATCGAATCCCCGGGGAAACCGATATGATCCGCGTCATTCCCCTGGTTCTGATCGTCTTGATCGCCATGCCATCGGCCGGCACCGGCCAGTGCTAGCAAGCGGTCGAAGTCGAGGTCCGCGTCAGCGGATTCCGGTCAATCCAAGCGTCGCGGTCCCTGGGCCTCCATGCCGCATCGGCCCATCGGTTGTTCATATTCTTCTCCCGCTGAACTTGTGCGGAGAGCGTGAGAATGGCAAACTCAGGCATAAAATCACCCTATCCTTTTAAAGGATAGGCGGGAATGAAAAAAATCTTGCGGGGGTGGGGCGAAAAATCCAATGTCTACGAGAAAAATCGTCTGGATTTCCTTTCGCGGGCGCCGGGCGGGACAAAAGACAAGCCCCTGCCACCAGCCATTGAACTCACTTTCCTAACAAAAACGTAACTATTCAGGTGCGAAATTCAGCGGTTGGCCTGCGAATGCGGTGTTGATGG